>NZ_NEGF01000004.1:0-288651 GCF_002135195.1 Acinetobacter terrae | reverse complement strand
GTATTCGTATTGAATATATTCAACCAGGTAAACCACAGCAGAATGCGTATATTGAACGCTATAATCGAACCATACGTTATAGTTGGCTGAGCAAACATTTATTTGATACTTTGGATGAAGTACAAGATTATGCAACAAACTGGCTGTGGCATTACAACCATGAAAGACCACACCAAGCAAACAAAGGAAGGCCACCTCTAATGGCTGCTTAACCTCTACTTTTAACTTCGGTTATTTATGGGAGGATTACCCATCTACACGCATCCAATAGTCAGTGCCGTAAAGATGAGCCTTTAACATACTTAGTCTAGGTGCAATACCTGACTGATTCAGGTCATAATAGTTTAAGTGCTGTCCTTGAAACAAAGGCATTATACCTGCATTCATCGATGCTATATCACCATAGTTGATATGGTGAGTAATAGTATTCTCAAAAAATTGATACAATGTTTGATAAAGTATTGTGTCCGTCCAGTTTTCCAAATCTGAAAATTCCTTCTTTACAAAGAAAATAAGCCTTTTGCTACGATCTCCGATTAAATCAATTTCATCCTTGGACAAAATACCAATTACATTATTAGCATTCTTATTCTGCCAGACCTTTTTTATGATTGGTTGTGCCAGTTCTTCCAACATTTCAGCCTCAGATTGATCTCTGAAATTTTCCTCACCAAACTGGGGCATATTCCCAACAGAAGTTTTTAGTTGGACTACAATAGAATGCACTTCAAATATTGGCGCCTTGTTGACTATTATATCCATAAACCGATTAATGGCATTTGCTGAATTCTTAAAGGTCGTGAGCCATGAAGAAAGTATCCTACTAAACTGGTTGGTATTACCTCGTACTTTAAAGTCCGCAAAACATACATCAGCTGCCTGCTCAAAATAATCATGATTGAGAAACCCTCCAGCAGGGAGCTGATATTTGATCACTGTCTCGCCTAGATGAGCAATTAATGGATGAAGTGTCATCTTCTTAAATTGTCCATTAATAAATGGGTTATTCATGCAATCACGTATCACCGGAATCGCAAGCTGACCCAATTTCGTCAGGTAAAGATTAGGGAATTCTGTAGGTATTCCAGTAGGACTGTGAGTAAACAGCTTATGATTTTTTGTACTTTGCAATTTTTGAGCAAAGTTATCATAAACTGACAGCGCTACAGGCTGTATATAAGCAGGATAGGGGATATATCCGCGGTTGCCTGCTTTTGTAAAATAAGAAAGCATTTCTAGAGAGTCCTGAGTTTCCTGTAGGCTTAAAAGTTTTCGTGCTTTAACCGGCATGACTAACTCCCATATCATTAGCATGATTTAAAAAATTAAAATCGAGTTGCTGTATTTGCTTACGTGGACGGCCAGCATTGGTTGTTTTCTCAGGTGGTTCACTCAGCTGAAATCTACGGGCGCCTTTCATATTGGTAAAGGCGAACAACTGGTCCGATTTACAGATGTAGTCAAAGGTTTTAAACAGATAATGCTGTTTTTGAATATCTGCATAATGAATCATGCCTATTGCACAATTACGGTAAGAGTCTTTTTTCATATTGCAGATATAAGTAGTCCCTTGTCCGCCCGTAATTTTTTCATTCCAAAGTTTAGCAATACCTTGCGCTATGCTGATGTCTTCACGGTGTTTATTCGAATCAAACATAAAATAGGCATGTACATGAAAACCAGTTCGCACTGAATATTCAAAGCGCAGAATATAGCCAATAACGTCTTTCATAAATGGATTATGACGCTGGTTATTCAATAGCTTTTCAATACATGTCTTGAGATAGACAAGGTCATATTTTGAGTGGATTTCCTTGAGGTTATAAGCATTTTTGAGAAGAGTTTCACGCTCTCTTTTTAATGCAAAGTCCACACGTACGACTAAAATCCTGGAATATTTCAGCAGAAGGGCTTGTACCAATTCAACACAGCGACTCTTTCGACTTCTACAATTTATGTCACGGTCACGAATTTTACGCTTGATCTCAGGACTGTTTAGATATGAGCGGACCGAATCAGCAAAATGATTGAGTGCGTTAACAAATGGTTGAATAGCCTCTTCAAATACACTAGAGCCTATACCTCGACTTTCGAGTTCATTTAATTCTTCAGGCGTTAATTGAGACAGGGCATAATCAAATGCAGCACATTCAAAGCCTGATTGAATTTCGTCTGGAGTAACCGAATGAAGCAGTTCGAATAAATTAGGCATCAATCGATTTAACTTATGGATATATTTCAGATGCAAGCGGTCTTTTAAACCAGATTGTTTTACCCTTTGGATACTTACGATAGGGGCCGTAGACTTCATAATGATTTGTACAATCTCAATCTTCTTGAGAATGGGGGCAACGATATTGTCCATGTGATGTCGAACAATCTGCTGGTTATTTTCATCACTGATGAATGTGTATTCCTGATCAAATTGGATTTGTTGTAAGAGATCAAAATCCGATAGGGTAAATTGTCCAGATGCAGAGGATAATTGTGGTTTTGGCATGTATGTAAGCCTTTTGAATTAAAGTGGATTGGACTTATCTGCATATCAATGAGACATAGCTTTCCCTTGGACACTGTTTTGGGCAGTGTCCATCCGGGGTGGGGGAGTTAAGTTAAATATCGGTGGATTATTTAATTACGCAGTTGCGTTATCATCTGTATCAATCAATGAATCATATGAGAGATTTACATTAATATTCATTAAATACTCTATAATCACATTAAATCCGAAATTCAGTACTGTTGCTAACCCGAAGAGCTAAACTCAAGAACATGCGGCTAAGCGCAGGTTTTTTCAGAAACTGTTTGTACAGAATTAGCTCACCGAATCAGCTTTATCTCGACTGACTGTTTTGCTCGTGATCCATGTCTGGACTTCGGTTAGTAACCAGCGTGATGAATGACCAAGTTTTATGGCTTTTGGGAAATCTGGATCATGGCGAGTGGATTTTGGGTTCATTCGATCATAAATAGATGATCGAGATAAACCGATGAGTTTAACAAGATCGTGAAGTTTGAGCATTTGAACTGCATTGTAAGTAGTATTCAATTTAATTTCCTCGTGTTGTGTTGGTTTGATTAGGAACGTGCTGTGGACCAACTTCATGCAAGGTAATCTAATGACAATGCATTTGAGAGAGGAAGTGCGTGGAGAGTTTTTTTAATTTCCAATTCAGTTTGAGCTTGTTCTATTTAATAAACTCTTTAATGATTCATATAGTGCTTTGTTTTCTTTTAAAATTCTATTGGTGTCGCCAATAAATTTTCTTCTTGGATTTGTATTTGAATCTTTTTTAACTTTTAAACTTCTCTGTTTTTTATTTGATTTGTTCCTGACAATTTTTGTTTTTAAATCCTCTAGTGAATTAAGATCATGAATAGATGTAGAAGGGTTAAATAAGCCCGGGTCATAGATTGGTTTAGTTGGATTTATTAGATTTTGTACAATTTTCTTTTGCAACAGTTCTTTAAACTTAAGCTGTTGACGTGCTTTTTTGTGTTCGTCCTTTAGAAATTCTTTAAGCGCTTTATTCTTTATATTCATTTTGGCTATTAATTTAGCTTTTAATGCTGGAGTACAGTGACTTCCGATTTTTGAAATGACCTTAATTTTTTGATTTTTATTCAATATTTTTATTTGGTATCTATTGAGTTTAGAGCGTAATAGCATATCAATGTTGATATTCTGTTTTTTATACATTTTTTCTTTACTGATATATATTTTTTTTAATGTTGCTCGGACATGGGGTTCTGCTGAACCGTTTAAATGTTTAATTATTTTATTAAATAAAATTTGGCTAATTTTATTATTAATTCGAATCTTTGATCTATGCTGGCGCTGTTCGAATTTATTTTTGAATGGGTGTTTAAGCTGTTCTAAAAGCTGGCTTAACTCTTGTAAGATTTTTTTATCTTGCTTCGAAAAATTTAATTCATCCCAAAGTTGTTCATGATCATTTTCATATTTTTCGATAAATATATTTACAAATTCAATATATGCCTTTTCCTTTATTCGGTCAGGTTCTTGTGAAAGATAGCTATTCTGTATTTGATGAATTGGTGTTTGAAGCATATCGGGTAAATTTTTTAAATTATAACAATCAAAGTGTTGTGAGTAAGATCTAAGTAGTGTGCTGTAAAGGTTTTCTGCTTTGTCTAAATTTATAGCTTCAACGGCGTCATGGTAGCTTCTTATTCCTTGAATGATTTCATGATAATGTGTAGGCAGATATTCAAAATCAAGTTTTTCAACTAAATCATTACCATCTTTATCTGCAAAAAAAGCTTTAACAGTATCTTTGCAAAGTCTTTTGTTTTTAGCTTCTTCTGATTCTTTAAATAAACCTTCATCATGTAAGCTATATATAGCATTTTTTAACTTTTCTTCAGGTGCCATTCGTATAGATTCATGGAAGCGTACAGGAGAGGTAAATGAATGGCAGATTTTGCCAAATATAAATTGCTCTAGTTCATTGATGATCTGAATTTGTTCTTGTGTTTGGGGATTTTGCATGAGCCCACCTTTTCACTTTCGGGATTTTTAACTAGATTGAATTATCATTAAAAACTACTTTGATTACGCATCTTAATAGCTATACATACTTACCAATTTTTATGTACAGACTTAATAATTAATTTACATTTTATCAGCATATTACAGGATAAGTGAGTGAATACTAATTTTATGAAATTCACACGTATAGCCATGGGTTTAATACTTGAAAAATACACTATATTTAATTTTAAAACTAAGATATCTTTTATTGTCAAGAAAAATATTGAATTTAATTTTTGGGACAGTATTGGATTGGTTTAAATGAAATAGTCTTTATTAATTCAATATAAGATGCTGTTTATTAAAGATAATAAATTTGACTGGATGTGTTTAGAGCAAGTATATTGTAGGTATTCAAGCAATCAACTTTCTTCAGAATGAATAGATTCTTCGTTGAATTTAGTAAGTGAAAGCTTGTGTTAAATAGGATTGAGCTTATTCATAAAGTATATGTAGGTTTGCTCCTGAATAAAAAACTGGAGTTGTTATATATGTGGCATGGCGGTCATCATTATTGATGCCACTGAACCATGCGGGTTATTGATACGTAATACAGGGTTGTGTAGTTTATAGCTTTCCGTTTTGCATCAAATAATTGAACAAAGCTTAAAATCAATAATCACTTGCGGCACAATTGTGCTTGGTGGAGTACCTTTTTAATGTGGCATGGCGGCTATCTTTGTAGATTAAACCGAACCATGCAAGTTATTGGAAATAGTCCACATGGTTTCAGCGTTTATTGATTCCTGTGAAACATTTAATAGCTGTATAAGCCTGATTATTGTTTTGCAGCCTTGCATAACTTAAAATTTACTACAGAATTCAGCCCACAACACAAGTAAGCCAAGATGTGGTGTTATTACAGACCAAGATTGGCGCAGTGTAGAGCATTGAATTAAAGTGATGTTACGAAAATGAAAAAATTTATCCCTTTCTCTACAGAGTAGGGTATAACTGTTGTATTTTTTGTGTTGGCATTCGTGAAACCAACAGAGAACTTAATGACAATCTAGTGGTATCTTCGCAATTTATGCTAATGTTTGGTAAAGGAATTTTTATTGTGTGGTCTGGCTGTGCGAACCTATGAAGATGTACTAAATCCTGAAAAAGCTCTGATTTGGAGGATTGTGCATCGTGACAATATCCCTTGGATATTAGCAAATGGCTTACATTGCAGTAACAGCCCAATACAATATGAGAATTGGGTACAAATCGGTAGTCCTGAGCTGATCGAAAAGCGCCAGCAACATCCTGTGCTTGTGGGGACGAAAGGCGTATTGAGCGACTATATCCCATTTTATTTCACCCCATTTTCACCAATGTTACTGAATATAAAGAGTGGTCGTGGCGGTGTGCGTCAGCGCGACAATGATGAAATTGTGATCTTGGTTTCTAGCTTGCATCATCTACATCAACAAAACATTCCTTTTGTGTTTACCAATAGTCATGCTTACTATCAATGGACGGAATTTTATACAGATTTATCCGATCTTGATAAAATTGATTGGTCTATCTTACAGACACGAAATTTTAAACGTGATATGGATGATCCTGCGAAATTTGAACGCTATCAAGCGGAAACTCTAATTTACCAACATTGCCCTGCGGAAGCGTTACGGGGGATGATATGTTATAATCAAAGCGTCAAAAGCCAATTAGAACATTGGTTGCAACAAGCAAAAATCAATATCCCTGTGCATGTTAAACGTGGAGTGTATTTCTAATGATTCGATACACAAGAGGCAATCTACTTGATGAGCCTGTAGAAGCATTAGTGAACACCGTCAATACCGTTGGTGTGATGGGGAAAGGCATTGCCTTAATGTTCAAAGAACGCTTCCCAAAAAACATGGCAGCTTATAGTCAAGCATGCAAAGCAGGTCAAGTTACGACAGGAAAAATGTTTGTGACCAAAACCGGGGAATTGATGGGCCCGCGTTGGATTATCAACTTCCCAACTAAACAACATTGGCGTGACAAATCTAAAATCGAGTGGATTGAAGAAGGTCTGCAAGAACTCAAACAATTTATTATCGAACATCAAGTCAAATCGATTGCCATTCCGCCATTGGGTGCTGGTAATGGTGGATTAAACTGGCATGAAGTAAAATCCAAAATTGAAACTGCATTATTAGACTTGGATCAAGTTGAGATTGTCATTTTTGAACCCACTGCCCAATATCAAAACGTAGCAAAGAAAACAGGTGTATCACAACTCACTCCTGCACGTGCCATGATTGCTGAATTAGTTCGTCGTTACTGGGTTTTGGGAATTGAATGTAGTTTGTTGGAAATTCAAAAACTTGCATGGTTTTTACAGCGGTCCATTGAGCAAAAACAATTGCCGAATGAGCTGAAATTGAACTTTCAGGCAAATTTCTATGGACCTTATGCTGCCAATTTAGGACATCTGTTGAATGCAATGGATGGTAGCTATCTAAAGTCGGATAAGCGTATTCCAGATTGTGATCCTTTAGATGTTATTTGGTTCAATGATCAACAGAAATCTAATGTGCAAACCTACCTTTTGAGTGAAGCTAAAAACTATATGGTTGCTGTAGAAGAAGCAGCAAAGTTAATAGAGGGTTTTGAATCACCATTTGGTATGGAATTGCTAGCGACCGTAGATTGGCTTATTTATAAGGAAGGCTATCAACCTAATGTAGAGGCGATTCAGCAAGGTTTAGCCCACTGGTCAGCAGGTGAGCGTTGGGCACAACGTAAATTGAACTTATTTAAGCCAGAGCACATTCAGTATGCTTTGGATAAACTAAATCATTTTGGCCCTGTAAAAAATGTAGTATAGATACTTGCTCAAGTAGGTATCTAAGCAGTTCTTGGTAATGTATTTAAAAATTTTGCCCAAATGTTTATTAGATTAAATGATTTTTAACGGTATTTAATGCGGTATATTTTTATTTACATTTCTATATTTAATTATAAAACAATAACTTGGATATTATTTATGGTGCGCGCTGAGCGCACCATTTTTCCTTCCTGTAGTATCTTAAATAATCCCAAATATATTGATAATAAAGGGTTTAACTTTTAATATTGTTCCAAGGCTTTCGAGTTATTTCCTAAGTTATCGTAAATTTTTATGGTAAGTATTGCTGTAATTCTAAATTCTTAAAAATGAGTTACCGTAAAACATACCAAAGCTTGTAATAGATCTAATGAATAAGCATTTCAAATCTGAGATTAATAAGTATAAAAATACAAAATTAAGCCTTTAACCAAACTCGCTGACGGTAAGGGTCTATTTCTTGTTATTGATAAGAAAGGTTATGCCTTTTGACGTTTTGACGTTTTGACTTTATCAGACTGATCAATGTTAAACGTAATAGTATTTTTTTTGGTACTTATTATGAAATTTTAATTGCAGAGGCAAGAGAAAAACGAGCTGAGTATAGAAAATTAATTTCACAAGATATCGTCCAGCATTAGAAAAATTAAATGGTACGTGAACAAGCACATTTTGCCTTAGATAATATTTTTAATATTCAATTGTTTTTGTGATTCAGTTGACTTAATTGTAACTTGCTCTTACTGCTGCGCGCACCTACAGGTGCTTCCATTACGAGAAGTGAAACTGGGAAGTCAGTCCAACCTACAATGGTTTGAAGCTGACACTGCCCCCGCAACGGTGAATAGTTATTTATAAATTAAGTCCAGAGACCGGCCTGAAGCAAGTCCAACATAATGCGGTGGGCATTTTATGAGGTTGCGTTGATTGCATTTGACCGTTCGAATTTGATTTGGCATGCCCGCATTTTGCCTGCGCATTATCCATCGCCATTCATTTGCACGGGGTGTGCGATTAGGTCATTGCGTCATTTCAAAAAAAATTTTCTTGCTTTTTTTATTGCTGTCTCTCCTTTTTCTCTATCTGCCGCTGAAATTGTTCAGGGCGATCATGCTGTTGCTGAAACGGCAAAATCCATTGCCATTGGTAATACCTCTCAAGCCAAAATCAATGCCTCAATTGCCATTGGCGAAAAAGTTGTCACACAAGGCTCAGATGGTGGTGGCCTTTCATACAAGGCAGGTACATCATTGCCATTGGTGAAAATAGTTCAGCTAAAGGTGGCTTAATTGCACTCGGTGAAGGTGCAAAAGGTAATGGTACTGGGGGACTTGGCATTAGGCCGCGGTGCTCAAGTAACAGGAACAATTGGGGGCAGTCCACAAGGTGACGCAACCGCAATTGGTAATTATTCTGTTGCGAGTGGAACAGGTGCTGTGGCATTGGGTTTACGCACCAAAGCAACCGGTGAAAATGCCGTTGCAACCGGGGGTAATGGCACCACTGAAGCCAAAGGTAAAGATACCGTTGCCATTGGTAACTACTCAAGTGAAAGAGGGGTAAATTCACTCTCTGTTGGCGCATCCCCTGCGGTTGCAAAGGACAGTGTAGCAGTAGGTAACCGAGCCTATTGCAAATGGTGATTCATCTGTTGCACTAGGAACTGATTCTCGAGCAGAAAAGTATACTGCCAATACTGTGCTTATCTTACAGCTGTGACCAGCAATGATGTGACACGTGGAGTCGTTTCTGTTGGCTCTACACAAAAAAAATAGTGAATTTGCATGCCGTATAGTGAATGTGGCAGGTGGTGTTGATAATACCGATGCTGCAAACATTGAAACAGGAATACGCGACTTTATACAGTGATGCACAAAAAGTTTCGAAAGAGTTGAATGAAACAGGTGCGAGTTCACTTCCTCAGCAACAGATAAATACCCAAGCTAAACGTCTAGATGTGGCTGATGAACTGTTAAAAACGCATACGGCTGATATTAATACCAATGCAGCTGATATTAAAACGAATACAGCGAAATATTGCCAGAACCAATGAACGCTTAGAAGGCGTATCGGAGACTGTTGTTGGACATACCGCACAAATCAAAGAAAATACCGCTTCTATTGCGAGTCTACAACCAACTGTTGCTGGCCGTACTTCGATGGGTATGGCAATGGGCTTTAATGGCGGTGAAAGTACAATCCCTATAGGTATAGTACATAACTTTATGCAAGATAAAGCATCGGTAAAAGTAGGCACATCATATAACAGCCAAGACAAAGCATCAGGTGGTGTTGGTTTCGGTTGGACGTTTAACTAATTGCAAAACGAAAAGCCAGATGATGCGTCATCTGGCTTTTTTATGGCTGAAAACATGAAATAAATTCACCTAATACTGAGCTAGCATCAGTAAATATATTAAATAACAGGCCCGAAAATACATAAGCCCATGATGCATATCACTATTCACTAATTCAGCGCTACAAAAGATAAATTCGACATTGTCTACATAGTCCGATTCAATTCACACTACATTTAAAATGACGACATTTATGAAGAGCAACACGAGCCAAGCAGCAAAAAATCAATACGCCAATAACAAGGTAGAGCATGTCGGGAGCTTTTTAAGACCATTAAAACTGAAAAAAGCCCGCTATGATTTTGCTGATCGTGTGATTTATCAAGAAACATTACGTCAGGTGGAAGACGCTGAAATTCACAACCTGATTGATATTCAGCTGGACAATGACTGTACCATTATGACCGATGGTGACTTTCGCCGTGGTTGGTGGCATTACGATTTTCTGGAACAGTTTGAAGGCATTCAAGGCTATAAAACCCGTGATGGCTTACAGTTTAAAGATGTTATTACTAAAGCGTATGATGTCCGTGTGACTGGGAAAATTGATTTTCCAGAAGATCATTCAAGCCTTGCACATTATCGTTTTTTACATCAGGCGATTGATGGTTTTGCCACAGCAAAATTCACCATGCCAAGCCCCAATATGATGTTGTATCCGCATTTGCGCAATAACCGTCATTATGCCGATCGTTGGGGTGAATATGTTGAGGATTTAGGGCAGGCTTATCAGAAAGCGATTCAAGCTTTATATAACCAAGGTTGCCGCTATATTCAGATCAATGATGGCTTTTGGGCGTATCTGTGTGATGCAGAGCAACGTGCCACAGAATGTGCATCGGGCATGAATCCTGATGAATTAGCCGATTTAGCCGTTCAGAGCTTAAATATTGCATTAGCCAACAAGCCTGAAGATTTAATCATTGCGTTACACATTGATCGCGGTAATTTCTTATCGAGCTGGTTGTATCAAGGTGGCTATGCGGCAATCGAGAGTTTTATTTTTGAGAAATTACACAATATTGATCGTTACCTGTTGGAATTTGACACCGAGCGCGCAGGTGGCTTTGAGCCTTTGGCAAAATTACAGGGCACCAATGCTGAAGTCTTTTTAGGTTTGATTTCGACCAAGCTTGAGACGGTTGAAGATAAAGCCCAAGTAATTGCCAAAATTCACCAAGCGTCAGAGTATCTGCCGCTTGAGCAATTGGGGCTTTGTCCACAAAGTGGTTTTGCTTCAATGGAAGAGGGTAATCGTATTTCCTATGACACGCAGTGGAAAAAACTCAAACTGATGAACCAGATTGCACAGGACGTTTGGGGTTAAGTCCTACTTTTAGGTATATCTTCTGATGCTGCCAAATCGGGTGGCATCGGATGCACTTTTAACTAATCTTTATTATAATTGGATTTTAGTCTGTTTGATCCTTTGGATCACTTCTCCTTTATGTCTCAACTTTCGACTTGTTTTACTCAAAATCAGTTTTGTATTTTGGTGGAATATCTCTGCTCAATGAAAGAGATCCTGCCGGTAAAAACTGAATTTGCAGGCTTTCCTGCGCTGATGACCTTGGCGGATCGGGTACACAGTGATGACGATCTTGCACCGATTCGGGCAGCTCAAGCATATCCAAAATCTGTCGAAAAAGTTTTGCACTTTGCAGGTAAGGGGCGAGATATTGCTGATTTTGAGCATTTTTTAAATGAAGCTCAAGCCGTTGGACAACAAAATTTATTATTACTCACAGGCGATAAGCTTAAAAGTCATCAATATGGTCAGGATGATATAACGAAAAGAACACGTTATCTGGAATCTGTGAATGCTGTGATGGCAGCAAAACAACGTGGCGGTTTTTGTATCGGTGTGGCATTTAATCCATTTAAATATACTGAAGCTGAACGTGATGCCCAGTATTTCAAACTGCATAAAAAGATGAAAGCAGGCGCGGATTACATCATTACCCAACTGGGTTATGACTTGTCCGCTTTAAAAGAAGCAAAAGCATTTTTAACGCAACATGGCTATCCTCAAAAATTACTTGCCTGTGTCATGCCTTTGACTTTGGCTCGCGCCAATTTCATGATGAAACATCAAGTCGCGGGCATCGTGATTACACCACATATGCTCAATGTATTACGCGAAGAAAAAGAAGCAGGGCTGATGGATCGGGTGTATCTACGCTGTGCGTTGCAAATTTTAATCTGCCAGCATTTAGGTTTGGCGGGCATTCATCTTTCGGCATGTCATAAGCCTGAAGAACAAATGCTATTGGAAAGTTATATTGAAGAATATCGTCATTTAGATTTGGCAGAACTTGAGCTGCTGTGGAACACGCTTTGGCAAGTGAAAACAGGTCAGGAGTTTTATCCTGAACTTACGTATTATTCACGACCTGCAAGCGCCACACAGATTTTTAAATATCAGCATTTGCATTTCATGCATGATGCTTTATTTGAATCCAAAGTCGCAAAAGGCGTTGGACGCTTTATTTTCCAGTCACGTTTTTGGAATGGAACATTGGCAGCACAAGCACTACTCAAAACGGAATTTGTCAGCAAACATGGGGTAGTGGGCTGTGAAAGCTGTGGTCAATGTCGACTAGGCGATACTTTATATATTTGCCCAGAAACCTGTCCAAAAGGACTTGCCAATGGTCCTTGTGGTGGGACGACCTTGGATCGCTGTGAATTTGGTGATCGGGAGTGCATTCATTCAGTTAAAGCACGTCTTGCCAAAGCAGTGAATCAGACACAAGTCCTAAAAGAAAAATTAATCCCCACAGTACCGATTGAAGTGCGTGGCAGCAGTTCATGGAAAAACTGGTATTTGAAGAAAGCGGTTTAAATCAGTTTTCATCATCCATAGCATAGGAATAGAATTTTACGACCAATTTGATACGGTCACGACCATTGCTCATGTACTAAAGGTTGGTGTTAAGTAGCGAATACACACAGCCGCAGTATTCTTGTTGGTAGAATTCTTCCTTTTTACTAATTTCAAGCATACGTACAGCACCGCCGTGTTTATGCCAGTTAGAGTTCTAATAGCTATGCGATACAGATCGATGACTTCGCCTGAGTAGGGTGCACAGCAGGTGTGAAGGAGGAGTTGTCGTGACCTTCAGGTAGGGTGAGTTTTTGAAGCTCGAACTTAGAGCTAGTGAATATTTAAAAAATTTAGACTAATTGTTATAGAGTTTTAATGCTATAAAATATGGTAGGTGAGATGAAACTTTTTCAATGTAACCCGATTCCTGTTTAAACCAACTATTCAAGTTATGGAATCATTGGCTAAAACATCAAGTTAAGTAATGACACAAGGAAGTCTTTATAAAAATTGAAGTTTCAAACTTGGGTAACCTTTTTCTATTACTTTTGCAAAATCATGAATCAGTTTTAATTAGAAAATAGTTTCTATTAAGATTACTGGAGAAGGGGGGGGGGCTGACTAGGAGTATCTCGTGAATGCGATTTACAAAACATCATAGTGAAGAGAAACTCTCTATTTCTCTAATATTATTCCAAAGTTACAATCAAAGGTTTAAGTACAAAAGTAAATGGTTTAAGTACAAAAGGTAATAGTATGAATAAATTACATTACCAACAAGTCTAAACGTTTAAGTTGAAATATCAAATAAAAAACGAGTAAAAATATTATTTTGCATCATCTATTTTTATAGAGCAGCAGTCAGTTTTTCTAAATAACACTGAAATTTAAGCCATAGCCTTTCCATAAACTCTATAAAATGACATTTTGGATGAGTATGAAAATTAATTTTCAAGTTCTATATTGTATGAGAAAGTAAAATAGATTATTTGAAATTGTTTTTAAAAAAATTAGATAATTAAGAAATAATGAATAAAATAAAAAAGTTATTGAGTTTTTATTTTTTTAAATAATTTTTAACTGGTCTTAAGTGAGAGTGTTATTAATTTTTGTATTAGTTTATTGGTGAGTTATTCTTTATATTGTATTATTCTTTTATAAGATTAAGAGTGTATATTTTATTTAATTTTATTTTTTAATAATTGATTATTTTTTTTGTTATTAATCCACTTTATTACTATATATTTCGAATGAAAATTTATTGATTTTTATTTTTTTTTACATATAAAAATCAGATATTTATCCTTTTGGTTGAATCGATAATTTTTTACAAAATATTGTTTTTAATGGTTTTTATTTTTTTGATAAGCTCGATGAGTTGCAGCATGAAGGTCTTCAAATTCCCAGTAAAATAAACAAGTCTCTAAAAAATAAGATCTTTTATTATTATTTATTTCTCATAATAAAATTTTTCTCTTTATTTTTTAAAAAAATGTTTAAAAAATAAATGGTTATTTTGAAATTAACAAAAGTAATAATTAAATCATTTAATCTATCATGTTTTTTTAATTTTTTAATATTATAACTGTTGGTGGTTGCTCGCTTTCACTCTTTAAGCTTGTGACTGGGTTTTTAAATAGAGGAATAGAATGATCAAAATAATAAGGTTATTCATTTTTTGGATAATAGTTTTGGATTCTATAAAAATGGTTTTAATAATGCCATTTTAGATTCTATTTAAGAAAGATATCAAAATAGCCTTTCATTTTAACCCATGTTGATTTGTCAGCATGGTTTAAAACATAGTGAGTAGTAATATTTGATATTGAATTTACTTACTCCTATTTATATGTTGGAGGTGTAAAATGAATAAAATTTATAAAAGAATATGGAATAAGCAGTTATCGTGCTGGCAAGCTGTATCAGAGCTAGCCAAAAGCCATCAGAAGAGTAGCCAGAGTTCTACTTCTATCACTGACCATCAAAGTCACTTAGGTCAGAAGATCGGTGCTGCTTTGTTATTCGTGAGTTCTGCCCTGTTACCCCTGTCTATTCAGGCTGCCCCAGCACCTAATGCCTTACCTACAGGCGGTAACATTACCTCTGGTAATGCCCAGGTGGCTAGAAGTGGCAATACCTTAAATATCAATCAAAGAAGCCAAAATATGAGTGCTAGGTGGAATACTTTTGATATTGGTAGAAATGCTACAGTAAATTTTAGACAGCCTAACCGGTCTTCAGTCGCAGTTAACCAAGTCCGTGATAGAAATGCATCAGAAATCGCTGGGCGTTTAAATTCTAACGGTCAGGTCTTTTTATTGAATCCAAACGGAGTGGTGTTTTCTAGAACAGCTCAGGTGAATGTGGGGGGGATTGTGGCTTCCACTCTGAATATTAACGATCGTAATCTGCAAAATAGCTTGCGAACTGGAAGATATACTTTAAGTGGTGCAGCCAATAGCAGAGCGACGGTAGAAAACCAAGGTAGTATTACTACACGGTCAGGTGGAACAGTAGCATTGATAGCCCCTCGGGTCATCAACAGTGGTACCATTCGTACCCCTAATGGCAGAACACTTCTAACCAGCGCCACTCAAGTGACCTTGGCTCTGCAAAACGGTAGTTTAACCCGATATCAGATCGATCGAGGAGCATTACAGTCTTTGGTTAATAATAGGGGAACTATAGTTGCTAATAATGGCTCTGTATATTTAACTGGCTTAGAGCAAAATCGTCTAAGAAGAGCTGTGGTCAACAATAGTGGGGTTATTCGAGCCAATAGAATTAGCCTGAATAACCAAGGTAGAATTACCTTAGTGAGTACAGGACCGGGTAATGGCAATGGCTATCCAGGATCTGGTAATGGCAATGGCTATCCAGGATCTGGTAATGGCAATGGCAATGGCTATCCAGGATCTGGTAATGGCAATGGCTATCCAGGATCCGGTAATGGCAATGGCTATCCAGGATCTGGTAATGGCAATGGCTATCCAGGATCCGGTAATGGCAATGGCTATCCAGGATCTGGTAATGGCAATGGCTATCCAGGATCTGGTAATGGCAATGGCTATCCAGGATCCGGTAATGGCAATCAAGGATCACCTAGCTAAGGGCTGAACTTGGTGGCAGAACAAATCGTGAATTCATCCTGGTAGCAGTGAAAGTTGATGCTGGGATGGATTCTAAATAACAATGATTAAGTCATAGGACATATGTCTCCTGAAAATCTTAATTAGATTTCAGGAGATATTGTTTAGATAATCATGGTATTCATTTTGGATAAATAAGCTTTCAGATTAAGAGTATCCATTTTGGATACAATAAGCTTTAGAATTAAATCTAAAAAAGTAATAAACCGTGGTGAAGGATGCCAAAAATTCTAATTTTAATGGGCGGACATTAACTCATGAGATATCCATATACCTTACTTGCGCTTTCAATAAGTGTATGTTCAATGAACATAAAAGCAGAAGTTATTCCAAATTCTGGTCAATTATTACAACAACAGCAACGAGAGAAACTGTCTGCTCCACAGGCGGACGTAGATATTGAAAATCTTGACTCTCCATTTACACTTGAAGATTCACACGTACAGATTGACATTAGTCAAATAAGTATTGAAGGAAATACTCGCTTCAGTAACGCAGGCTTACATGCTTTGGTAGCAGAAGTTGAAGGACGCCGAATCAGCCTGTCACAGCTTAATGCTGTTGTGCAACGCATCACTCAGTATTATTACAATCACGGTTATATTTATAGTTATGCCTACTTGCCAGAACAGACCTTGGAGGATGGAAAAGTCCGAATCGCTGTTTTGGAAGCTCGTTATGAGCAAACTGTTGTAAACAATAAAAGCCGTACACAAGACTGGTTAATCCATGCAACAGTAGCTCCGCTAAAAAAAGGTGAGCAAATTGATAACCAGACTCTAGAACAGCAACTGAAGTTAATCAATCGACTGAGTGGAGTGTATAGCTCTAATGTGCTTGGCCCTGGGGAAACCCCAGGCAGTAGTCAACTTACTGTAGATGTACAAGATGATGCAATACTAAGTGGTTATGTCGGTGCAGATAACTATGGCAGCAGTTATACCAATCGTGCCAGAGTCAGTGCAGGTATTGTTTTAAATAATCTGGCCGGTTTAGGCGATGAACTCAGTTTTGACGGCTTAACTTCAGGGCAACGTTTGAATTACGGTAAAGTGGGATATGTATTTACCTTTACTGGTATGGGCACACGACTCGGTGCCAGCTATTCCTATTTAGATTATGAACTGGGTAAGGAATTAAAAGTTTTAGGTGTTGAAGGAAATGCGGCACAAAGTAGTGTCTGGATTTCACAACCTGCTTTATTGAGTAATACCTCAGAAGTATTGGTGACTTTGCAATATGATCATAAACAACTTGAGGATGATATCAAGTTGAATCAAAATTTCAGACATCGAGATATTGATTTGATTACCGCACGTTTAGAGAGTTCTCACTATGACCAATTCGCAGGTGGAGGATTAACCCAATTAGGTGCTTCTACAAGCTATGGTCGTGTGAAATTTAAAGATGCGGATACAGCTAGTGTGGATGCACAAACAGCCAATACCCAAGGTGACTTTTATACAGCCAGTTTAAATCTTTCCCGTTTACAGAGCTTGGGTAACCACGGTACGCAAGGCTATGTTGCTATATATGGTCAATACAGTCCTTATAATCTTGACAGTGCGGAGCAATATTCAAGTGGCGGACCGTTCAATGTACGTGGCTATGAGTCTAGCCAATTTTCCGGTTCGTCGGGTTACTTTGCTACATTAGAGCTTCGCCAGTCACTTTTTAGCAATGATAAACATCAGATTGGGGCTAAAGTGTTTGTGGATACAGCAGATGTGACCCTGAATGCTGAACGTTGGATAGGTGTAACGGGTGACAATACTGCGCGAATAAGTAGTGCAGGTTTGGGTTTGAACTGGAGTAGTGTCTGGAATATTCAAGCCAATGCTGAAGTGGGTTTTCCAATTGGCAGTACCCCAAGTCAATTGATTGACCGTGATAATAATCAGTACTGGTTAAATTTAAGAAAAACGTTTTAAGCTCAGTATTATTTAAATGCTGTCATGACACGGTGAAAATCAGATTAAAACTTTTGATATATGAGCTTTTCTATTGCGATTAAATAAATTGTAAAATAATGGATAAATGATATGGGAATATTTAGAAATGAGAATACATGAAATTATCAACATGTATTAAAGGTTTATAAATAAAGGTTTGTGGCGTGGGTTCGAGTCCCGCTGAACGCACCAAATATTAAAAAAGAGGGCAAAAGCCCTCTTTTTATTGCGCTAAATTTACAGGCCAGCATTTATTTACTGATTTTCCTGCGTTGTTGTAATTAATCACTTTCGCGTAGTTGCCGACTGTCGTTGCATTCTCGGGAATATCCTTCGTCACGACACTACCTGCACCAATCGTTACATTGTTTCCAATATGCACATTGTCAATCACACAGACATTGGTTCCAATATAAACATTGTCACCAATTACAGCTGCTTGACTGCCACCGTTTGTACCAATGGTCATGTATTGTGAAAGATTGACGTTGTTGCCAATAATCGTAGTTGGATTGATCACAAGCGGTCCGCCATGACCGATATAGAGTTCATAACCAATTTTGTGGTGCAATGAATATCGATCCCGTATTTCTTCTTTTTATAATAAAAAATTGGATAAGCAAATTTCGCAATAATCGATTTTGAGCTAGCTAAACGAAGCCAAAAACTGAAATTAAAGCCACGATTAAAAAAGTAGTTTTTAATAAATGAACTGAATTTTGTGTTGCCACAATATCGATATAAGTCGCTTAAAATCAATTGAACTAACATTGCGTCAGACTCGTCAAAAATGCTGTGCCATTTTACTCGATTCAACTGAAGAATGATCTATAGGCTGATGCCTGCAATGATCTACTAAAATTGAAAATTATCAATAGTATTTTTTTTATCCAATTACTTTAGAGTGTTAACGGGACTTGTCAGAAAAATTGTATACGCTTATAGTAAAACTACAGTAGGTCGTAGATGACGCTACAAAGTAGTTGGACGGATCAATGACAGCTCGTTGAGTTTACAACCTTAGGGTTGAACAAGAAATCAGCACTAGCCTTCCAACATAAAAGCCCGCAGAAATGCGGGCTTTCTTATTTTTAAATCAAAAAGATTTTTTATGATTTAAATTTTAGCGAGTTTAGGCATGTAGTGCGGAAATGGTACTGTTTTGAGTTATTTTTAGCTTTTTGTCTGAATAATTTAAAATATCTATCATGTATGTGATTATAAAAAATTACATTGCCAAAAAATCTAACATCTCCAAGCAATGTCTATGACAGAACATATGCTATAAAAAGGTTCATTAAATCAAATAGGAAGTGAACCTCCATGACTCAAATGATTGAGGTGAAGGTAAAAGACCAGTTTAGTAAGGTACATGAAGTACATGCATTACTTCGAGATCTTCCTGAGAATGCTGAGTCGAATAAACTATCAATATTTCAAAGAATTGAACATATTGTTGTAGATGGTGAAATGATTCAACCCAGTATTGAATTGCTTTTTGAGAGTCGCAATTCAGACAGTATTTATCGCATTATTGAGTAATGCAAATATGGTTAAATATAGAGTTTATTCAAATAAAAGTATCAGATATTAAAAAACTCACCGACAGGGTGAGTTTTTTAATGCGCCTAAGTATAGATAAGTGGTTTCTAGTTGCTTAAGTGTTATTAACGCTCAATGATTTAAAATAAAAAAAGCCCACCGAAGTGAACCAAGGGCTAAAACTTATAATAAATTTATTTCGACATCATATTTATCAAATTCTTGAATAATGCTTTGAATAACTTTAATTCCAGTTTCATCATTACAACTAAATTGTTCATCCTTACCTTGTGCGCTGTCATAACATTCAATCTGCTGTATCAACCAGCGATTTTCAGCTTCTGTGTTATGAATGATGACTCGAATAGGTTGTAGGTTTTCACTCACTTGACGAGGCAATACACTGGTAATGGCAAGTTGGATGTTGGTCGATTCATCTCTAGAATTTAAAAATGTCAGCACCCAATTGCCTACTTTTTTTAAGTACATGGGATTGTCAGCTGAATGAAATTCTAAATAATGTAGAGACATCATAATGAGTTCCCCCTGAAATACCTACTATATGGGGGTTTTGGAAGATATTCGCCATTGAGCAAAGGTCGTATTTAGAGGGATTCTTTTAGCTTTTGCTTCGTATAATGTGATTGCGATGATCTTAATGTCATTGTTTTATAATAAGAAAAGATCAACACAGTTATCTAGATAAGACCTGAAATGAATCATAAAACAGAAAAATCCTCTTAAATTTTATGAAACATTTAGCCTTTGTAGAGAAAAATTGATTTGCTTTAAACATTGGTTCAACTCATCGGCGGGAATACGACTTTCTTGTAAGGTTGTAATCCATTGCATCTGACACAGTTTTAAACTGCGTAAATCTTGGGTTTGTTGAATCCGAGTAGTCAGTTGTTTTGCCATTAGGCCGCAGTTTTGTTGAAGAAGGTGTGTCATCAATTGTTTTACTTCTTCGAAGTCTAAAGCTTCGATAATCATTTCTATTTCATTTTGTGATTCTGTCACCTGAGAAATAGGATCAGCTATGCTTGAAATAGAGGGTGTGATAGCAGCAGTAGTCGTAATCGGTTCAGCAAACCTCTCTGCATGTGTTGTCTGAGTCGGGAGGCTAGTTTCAATTTCACTATTAACTACAGGAGAAGAAACTGTTGTTTGAATTTGCTCAACGCTAGAACAAGCAATTAAGCCCATCTCAACCAATTGTTCGAGTAATTCTTCCGGTGCAATACGATGTTTAAATTGTTCGTTGAGGAGATTGAAATCTTCTGTTCCAATAAGGAGTAAAAGTCTACGTTGGCGAGCATTCAAATCCATTGAACGCTGTTTTAAACTTTCAATGCCTAAGTCTGTTTTGTGATATTGAGACATGCCTTAATTTACTCTCCAACATAAATTAAGGCAGATTGTATTCGGTAATAATGACAATAATATGTAAAAATATTACAAATCAAAAGATTATAAGGTCACGATCTTTGCATTTTCGATCGCCTTACGTAGGTAAGGGTCTAGGTCTTCTTGACGAAGCAGCCACTGCATATAGTCTGCGGGTAAATCAGTAATGGCAGTGCCACGGTGTTTACCAAAATTAATGCTACGTGGAATACGTGCATCTTCAGATGCTTGATAAAGTTCTTCAATGCTTTGAATTTTTAGATGATGGATTTCATGCATCAAAATATTCGCCGTCAAAATAATATCCATATCGGCACGATGTGCTTTTTTAATCATATCGCGGGCTTTTGCACTGCCTTTGGTAATCATATAAATCAGCGCAGAAATATTATGTGCTTCAGCATCTGGCCAAACTAAACGTGCAAGGGCAAGGGTACAAATGGCTTTAATATTTTTAGAATCTACGCCACATTTTTCAAGTGCGCGAATATCGTAATCAATGTTGTGACCAATAATATAAGTGGTGTCACTTGGCAGGGTGAAGGTCGTATAGTGGGGCTGATCGATTAACTCAGACTCTAAAATATGATGTACTGCCATTGCCGCATAAGAAATGGGTTCATCTACACTATACAGCTGATCAAAAATTTGTGCTTTATCGAGGGTCAGTTTGCCTTCATTGATTTGAACCGGTGCATACGCAATCTCAATCGGCTGTCCATTTAAGGTATGGGTTTCTGTATCGAGAATAATTGCTTGCATGACCTGATCCATAACTATAGCGGAAGTTTGAATAAATTTAACACTTTCAAATGCGCTGACACAAACTCAAAACAGCGACTTTTAACTATTCTTTATTATTTCTGCCCAGAGATGATGTTTAAATAGTCTTGTTTTAATTCATCGCTCGAAATGAGACCTTTATATAGATATAAAGGCAGACCATATTCATGATCCATCAATTTAATGGCTTGAGTGCCATCACGGTATTCAAATATTGCACATGGCATATAGTCGCGATCTAAAATGATAAAACACCTTTGTTGAATGGTGATTTCATGATTTATAAATGTCTGTTTGAGCAACCGTAAAAATACACTTTGATTTCGGCTTAATTCATTGAGTTCACGAATGCGGTCACTATAAGTTTGATCATGATTTTGGATAAGGCTTGAGGAAATTTTGTTAGTGATTAATCAGTGTAAAAGAATGATGTGAACTTAGTTAATAAATTTTATTTTTTAATGTCTGTTCAACTTAACCCAATAAAAGCTAAGAATAAAAAATGAATAGTTATATATTTTACTAACTCGAAATTGTTGGATATTTGTAAATATAATAAAATTATTTCTTTAAAAATCAATATTTTGAACTATGGAAAAAAATATTCTATTTTATAGTGTCTATTTGATCTGAAATTTACTTGTTCAAAATCAAGAATAAAGGTAAAAGTTCTTATCTTCATGATACTTAAATCATCACAACAAAAAACGTATAGAGAAATACAAATATGAATAAAACATTGCTTACGGTGTTAATGAGTAGTTCGGTCTTCCTTTTAACGGCTTGTGGAAGTGGAGATGGTGAATCAATCTTTAATGGTCCAAATAATGGAATCCCTGTAAATAATATTCAAAATCCTGTAGTGAATGTGACAGCCTACACCAAGGACGGTATGCCTGAAGTAGCTGCAGACAGTCAGTTGATGACATATAAAATGTTAGGTGTTGATAATAAAGAAGTTACAGCAACGACTTTGGTATTTGTTCCAAAAACTGTACAGCCTGCAAATGGTTGGCCTATTGTAGTCTGGGCGCATGGTACAACGGGTGTGGCAGATAAATGTGCACCTAGCCAGCAAGGGTTACTGGGAACTGAGGGGCTACTGCAAAAACTATTGGCAGAAGGTTATGTAGTGGTGGCTCCAGATTATGAAGGTTTGGGCTCACCGGGTAATCATCCATTCCTAAATTTAAAAAGTGAAGCCTTTTCTATTACCGATGCTGTAGTGGCAACACGTGATTACCTAAATCGACAAGGTAAGAAAGCTGCTCCACAATGGGTGGCGATTGGTCATTCTCAGGGCGGGCATGCTGCCTTGGGTGCAGCACAATATGCTTCAAGAGCAAAGCTTGATTATAAAGGAACGATTGCTATTGCACCGCCATCAAACCTTGCCGCAATATTGCAAGGGGGTGAAAATGCGGTGAAAGATCAGCCTGCAAATATACAAATACCTGTCTTGGCATCTTTAGATACATTTACTTCTTTGATTGTTGCAGGAATGCAAAGACATAAAATTTCGGTCAGTTATGCTGAGGTCTTTAAAGCAGATACTGCAAAAATTGCTCCTATTGCAGAAACAGAATGTTCAGGCCCTGTGGGTGCAGCCTTGGCTAAAGGGATGACAGATTATGTTTCATTACCTGAACATCTGGGTTCATTGAATGGCTATGGGCGAAATCAAGATAATTTTATGTCGATACCCGTGATTCAAAACTTTTTAGTCAAAGACTCGCAACCCGGTACAGTAAAATTGAGTCAGCCGGTTATTATTTATCAAGGTGGAAAAGATCCAACTGTACCTCAAGCAGCAACTGATTTGCTAAAAGCAAGCGCAGAAGCTAAAGGAACGAAAATTCAATATATAACCAATGCAAACTGGGACCATACTACGGTGTATACATCTAACTCTAATAGCTTTGTAGCCAATGTTAAAACTCTGTTTGCACAATAGCTCTTAACTTTTTGATGAATTTCTGTTTAGAAAAAAGCTGAGATTTAACAGTGCATATATAAAGAACAAGTAATGTTGAATCTTTAATGCCAATTCAATAACTTGATTTGACCTTAATAGCTCATGTTTTATATTTACATGAGCTATTTTTATTTAAAACTGAACAAAGTTCATTCTCGATATTTATAAACTTCATGCTACAATACGCGCCAATCTTAGCACGGCTTAAAAGCCCTAATTTATAGGACCTCGCTAATGTTTGCCAATATCTCGATTTCTGAATTTGACCCAGAATTAGCTAAAGCAATTGATGCTGAAGGTGAGCGCCAAGAAGCGCACATCGAGCTAATCGCTTCTGAAAACTATTGCTCTCCAGCAGTTATGGAAGCTCAAGGCTCAAAACTCACTAACAAATATGCGGAAGGCTACCCTGGTAAACGCTATTATGGCGGTTGCGAATATGTAGACATCATCGAACAATTGGCGATTGACCGTGCTAAAGAACTCTTTGGTGCTGACTATGCTAACGTTCAGCCACATGCTGGTTCACAAGCAAACTCTGCTGTTTACCTAGCACTTCTTAACCCGGGCGATACAGTTTTGGGTATGAGCTTGGCTCACGGTGGTCACTTGACTCACGGTGCAAAAGTTAGCTTCTCTGGTAAAACATATAATGCGATTCAGTACGGCTTAAATGTTGAAACTGGCGAGATCGATTACGAAGAAGTTGAACGTTTAGCTGTAGAACACAAGCCACGCATGATCGTTGCTGGTTTCTCTGCATATAGCCAAATTGTTGATTGGCAACGTTTCCGTGAAATCGCGGACAAAGTTGGCGCTTACCTGTTTGTAGATATGGCTCACGTTGCTGGTTTAGTTGCTGCGGGTGTTTACCCAAGCCCAGTACAAATTGCTGACGTTACAACGACTACAACGCATAAAACACTTCGTGGCCCACGTTCAGGTTTAATCTTGGCTAAAGCAAACGAAGAGATTGAGAAAAAACTTCAATCTGCAGTATTCCCGGGTAACCAAGGCGGTCCATTGGTTCACGCTATTGCGGCTAAAGCAATTTGCTTTAAAGAAGCAATGACACCTGAATACAAAGAATATCAAAAACAAGTTGTGGTAAATGCTAAAGCAATGGCTGAAGTATTAATCGCACGTGGTTACGATATCGTTTCTGGTGGTACTGAGAACCACTTGTTCTTATTGTCACTAATCAAACAAGACGTGACTGGTAAAGAAGCGGATGCTTGGTTAGGTGCTGCTCACATTACTGTGAACAAAAATGCTGTACCAAATGACCCGCGTTCTCCGTTCGTGACTTCTGGTATCCGTATTGGTACTCCAGCTGTAACAACGCGTGGTTTCGGCGAAGCTGAAGTACGTGAACTTGCTGGCTGGATCGCAGACATCTTGGATGCTAAAGGCGACGAAGCGGTAATCGCTATGGTTAAAGAAAAAGTTGCAACGGTTTGTGCTAAATTTCCTGTTTACGCAAAATAAGTGAACGACTTGAGAAAGCCCCCTCAAGGGGGCTTTTTTTATATATGATTAAAAGTCATATTTTTCGAATATCATATTTCTGCTATAACAGAACAATACTCCATAAAAGATATAACTCATTTTGCTATTGCTCTAATGACATCTTTCGTTCAAAGGAATCAGGTAAATGGCTAAACCTACAATTATTATTTCACAACAAGATCTTCAACGTTTAGAAACCATGCTTGATCATCAATCTAAACTGAGTCCAACGATGCAACATCTTGAAGATGAGCTTGCGCGTGCCGATGTTGTTGCTCCACAAGATGTCCCTGAAAATGTGGTGACCATGAATGCGCGTGTGCGTATTATTATTGCACCTGCTCGCGAATCTACGGATATTACCTTGGTTTATCCGCATGATTTTCGCGGTGAAAAAGGGCAAGTCAATGTACTTGCACCGGTAGGCGCAGCAATTTTGGGACTGGCAGAAGGACAAGAAATTGAATGGCCACAGCCTGATGGTCATTTAATGAAAGTGAAGATTGAAAAAGTGTTGTATCAGCCAGAACGTGAAGGCGATTATCTATAATCATTTTGAATAAAAAGCCCCAAATTTAGGGGCTTTTTTATGTGCAGATAAAAATAATTAATGCTTACTGATTTTATCGAGATAACCCATCATAAATGCTGAAATGACAAAGGTCAGGTGCATGATGATGTACCACATGATTTTGTCATTCGGAATGTTTTTGGCATCCATAAAAATGCGCAGCAGATGAATAGATGAAATCGCGACGATGGACGCGGCAACTTTAAGTTTAAGTGAATTGGCATCCATGGTGCCAAGCCAATTGAGGCGGGTATCTTCATTTTTAATTTTCAGTTGTGAGACAAAGTTTTCATAGCCTGAAAACATCACCATCACAATCAGACTACCGACCATGGTCATATCCACCAAAGACAAAATCACCAGAATTAAGTCTGCTTCAGAATATTCCACAATATGCGGTAAAACATGCCAGACTTCCTGGAAGAGTTTAATCGCCAAAAGCAGCAGTGCAAATGAGAGCCCAAAATAGACTGGGGCCGAAATCCAGCGTGCCGCATACATGGTATTGTGAAAAAAACGTTCCATTCATTCCTCTGGTTGCATTATTAATATTTTGACTTGATCATAAATAATCCAAATTGAAAATTTGACATTTTTTATGTTTTTTAATGACTTATGGTTTTTAAATATTTTACTTATACCTCTGACGATGTACCTAAAAGTTCAATCGCTAAATCAGGAATATTCAAAACTTAAGCAGGTATTGTGCTGATCACTGTCAAACGTTTGACAGTGTTTAGAACGGTTTAAGGGCAGACTGTATTTCAACAACACAACGTTGCAATAACAATTGAAATATAAGGAATAGCCATGAGCCAAACTCAAACCAAACTCTATGATCCAAATTACCAATATCAACATATTCAGGTCAAACCGATTACCGGTCGCATTGGTGCGGAGATTGAAAGTGTCAAACTTTCGTCCACTTTAGATCAAGATACGGTCTATGAAATTAACCATGCTCTAGTTAAATATAAAGCGATCTTTTTTAAGGATCAGCAGCACTTAACCGATGATGAACAGGAAGGCTTCGCAGCACTATTAGGAAAGCCATTGAATCATCCAACGGTTCCGGTAAAAAGCGGAACAGCGCATGTGCTAGAGCTGGATTCACGTGGTGGACGTGCGGATACATGGCATACCGATATTACTTTTATTGAAGATTATCCAAAGGCTTCCATTTTACGCAGTATCGTGGCACCGGCAGCAGGTGGGGATACGGTTTGGGCAAATACGACATCTGCTTATAATGATCTACCAGAAGAACTCAAAAAATTGGCAGATAGCTTGCGTGCAGTGCATAGCAATGATTATGACTATGCCTCTAAAGTAACGACAAGCCCGCGAATCGATGCAGAAAAATATCGTGCGCTATTCAATTCGACTGAATATGAAACTGAACATCCGTTGGTGCGTGTGCATCCTGAAAGTGGTGAGAAAACATTATTGTTGGGGCACTTCTTCAAACGCTTTGTCGGTTATAACAGCCAGGATTCACGTCGCTTATTCGATCTATTCCAAGACTATGCCGTAAATTTAGAAAACATTGTGCGCTGGCGCTGGAGCGTGGGTGATGTCGCAATCTGGGATAACCGAGCAACTCAACACCGTGCGATTAATGACTATGGTGATGACCTGCGTGTGGTACGCCGTGTTACGATTGAAGGGGATATCCCGTTTGGTGTAGATGGTCGTCCAAGTGTGAGCTTGAAGAAAGTCGTGAAACAGGACATTTCTAATTTTACCTTTGAAAATGGTCAAATTTTAGAAAAAGTATCCTAATAACTCAGTTGTAAGATGGCGCTGTGTAGAATCGTAGTGATCTGAATTCGAGATATACATAGCGTTAAAACTTAGTTGGTCTAAAGAGATGAACAACCTAGTATCTGGAGTACTAGGTTTTTTATTTTTAATGAGATCATCATTTTCACATGCTTAGTCGTGCAGAAAAATTACAGCAAATTTTCAAGGAGGATGCAGTCTTTTCAGCATTCACAGCACAGTCGCATCAAACTTTATTGCAGCATGTGAAATATCTACGTTTTTTACCACAACAACAGATTTTACGTTATCAACAAAAACTGGATGATGTGTATGTGCTGTTGTCTGGACGGATGCAGATTGGCTGGTTGCTCAGTGATGGTGAGTTTAAAGTCAGTGATTATGTGAAAATGTATTCAGTATTTAATCTGGTGCCATTTTTACAGCAAAAACCGCTGAATTTTGATTTTTATGCCATAGAACAAGTCGAAGTTGCCGTAATTTCAGGTCAGGTTTTTCTGGAGCAATTACAACAGCAGCCACAAGCCATGTGGCAGATCATTCAATTACTGAGTGAGCGCATGTATGGCTTGATGGAGAAAAACCGCTATTTGCAAACCGCGAGTATCAATCAAAAAATTGCGCGACATTTAATGATCTTGGGGCAGCAGGCAATACCCGCAATTCAGGCGCCTTCAACGATTCAATTTAAAATGAGCCAGCAGGCACTTGCCGAATTACTCAATGTGTCCCGACAGACCTTAAATAAGCAACTGCAATATTTTATACAACAACGCATTGTAGAATGGAATTATAGCCAGATTCGCATCATCGATTTTCAGCGCTTAAAACAAATCAGCCTGTTGTAGAGATGTTTCTAAAAAATGCTAAAAAATAGCTAAACCAACTGATTTTCTGAGGTGATTGAATTCTGTATAAAAAATTTCAGGCAATAAAAAAGGCAAAGTAAAACTTTGCCTTTTTTGATCTGTACCGATCTTAGTGGTGGTGACCACCAGCGCCGTGTACGTGACCGTGTTCTAATTCTTCAGCAGAAGCTTCACGAATTTCAACGATTTCAACTTCAAAAGTTAAATCTTGACCAGCAAGCGGGAAGTTAGCATCCACAACGATTGTGTCGCCTTCAACTGCTTTAACAGTCACGATTTGCACGCCGTCATCAGTTTGAGCTTGGAATTGCATACCAGGTTGGATGTTGTCCACACCTTGGAACATTTGAGCAGGAACTTCTTGAACCATTTCTGGGTTATATTCGCCATAACCTTCAGCAGCAGGAACGTTTACAGTAAATTTATCACCAACAGTTTTGCCTACCAAAGCATTTTCTAAACCTGGGATGATGTTACCTGCACCGTGCAAATATGCAAGTGGTTCACCTTGTGATTGGTCGAGAGTTTCGCCTTCTGCGTTAGTCAACGTGTAGTGGAAAGAAACCACGAGGTCATTTGCAATAGCAGTCATGTTATTGATCCATTCAATTTTTAAAGGGGACATCATAAAGTGAAAAGCAGATTTTGTAGATCATATTTATCAAAAATCTGCATTTTCTACGTTTTTAATGACATTTTCTTAATAATAGGGACGCTTTTTAAAATTTCAATGCAATTTTATCTTTGGACCTGTTTTTCTTGTGACAAAATCCTTAGCGGTCAAAAGACCTACATGGGTGTAGCCATGAATGGCGGCTTGATGCAGTCGATATAAAGAGATATACATCGATTTCGCAATAAAACCTTGCACATTCACTTGTCCAAGCAATTCTCCAACCGCTTTATTGTGGCTTAGTGACACTAGTGAGCCTTTGTCTGAAAATTTGAACATCGGTTGTGGTTTGCCTTGAATGCGAGCTTTCATTGCATCGACCAAGAAACTAGCCTGTTGGCTGGCGACTTGAGCGCGTGGACCGAGTACAGGTTCATCAGCAACGGGTTGGCAATGGGCGCAGTCACCAAAAGCAAAAACA
The DNA here is from genome assembly GCF_002135195.1 of Acinetobacter terrae. Lineage (NCBI taxonomy): Bacteria > Pseudomonadati > Pseudomonadota > Gammaproteobacteria > Moraxellales > Moraxellaceae > Acinetobacter > Acinetobacter terrae. The sequence continues at coordinate 259,473 of NZ_NEGF01000004.1, read as the reverse complement.
TTCGGATCGGATAGGGTTTGCAGTGTTGCATAGACTTTGAGGCGGTGAAGATTGTCTTTTTCAAAGCCTTTTAATTGTTCCAATACAGCAGGTGCTTTAATTCCTGCCGCCCAGACTTTCAGTTCTGCATCAATCGATGTTCCATCGACAAAATAGACTTTGTCGTCATCGACTTTAGCAACCCGATGCTGGGTCAGCACTGTAATTCCAAATTGCTTTAATTGATGGCTGGTATGCTTGGCGATGGTTTCAGAAAGCGCAGGCAAGATACGGTCAGCCGCTTCAATGACAGTAATATTGACATTTTTCGGGTCAATTTTATTTAAGCCGTATTTAAAGAACGTCTGCTTGGCTTGAAACAGCTCAGCTGTAAGTTCTATCCCTGTTGCACCTGCGCCAATAATCGCAATATTCAACGCACGCGTGGTTTCATGGTTTTGGGCTTCTAGATATAAATGCAGTAAATTTTGCTGAAACACGTCAGCCTGTTTACGACTATCGAGGAAATGACAGTGCTGCTTTACGCCTTCGGTATTAAAGTCATTCGATGTTGAACCCACGGCAATAATCAGTGTGTCGTAATCCAGACGAAGATTCTTTTGAGTCTGATCGGGTCTAGATAACTGCACTGTTTCAAGAATGATTTGTTTGGTGCTTTGATCGAGATCAATCAAGCTGCCTAAGACAAATTCATAATGATGTTTTGATGCATGGGCGAAATAATTGGTTTCTTCGGCATGCGGATTGATTGTGCCCGCTGCAATTTCATGTAAAAGCGGTTTCCAGATATGGGTCAATTTCTGGTCAATCAAGGTGATTTTGGCTTTATTGGTTCTGCCTAAAGTGTTACCCAGTTGGGTAGCCAATTCTAAACCGCCTACGCCACCACCCACAATGACAATTTTATGCAGATTACTCATATTTGACCTATTTGTTATTTTAAAGACAAAAAAAAGAAGATGGCATCAATATGCCATCTTCAATTCATTGCTTTTGTTTAGATTGTTATACAGCTTACATAACTTAAAGAAATGTCACGCAATTAGCCTAGTGGATAAGTTTTGACTTCAACGTCATCACTGGAGAAAAAAGTAAAAAGCTGTTTAAACCAAATCGCGATTTTCTGGAAGAAATTAGCTTCTTCAATGTGCACATCATTTTCAATGGCAATGGTTCGAATCAACTGGTTGTTTTGATAAACCTGTACCGTTGCCAATTCCATTACTTTAGCTAATGGGGCAGTCAGGAATTTTTCTTTGATTTCGACATTTAAGTGAGTTTTTGTTTCTTGCAATGGATCGATCACCTGAATAGTGCCATTGCCTGTATTCAACATAATGCGCTGATTCACGGTGTCATAGGTTTGCAGATCAATCGCATAAGGCTGGTCATATAAAGAAGTCGTCACAATTTGTGGTTTGCTGGTTTCCAGTTTAAACATTTTTAAAGTGGATTTAATCACCGGTAATTCAGCAATCAACTGCTTGTCCTTAATCGCCACTTCATTGCGCGTATAGGTATAAGCCATGTTCAGAAGAGTGTGGGCAACTTCAGCACGTTTTAAAGCATTTTTTGTGCCCATAACCACCACAATAAGGCGACGTTCAGGCAGTGCCGGATTACCGGTAGGACGGTGTGCAGTCAGTGCCAGGTTATAACCTGCCGCTTTGGTAAAGCCGGTTTTTAAACCATCAACAGTTGGGTCAAATTTAAGCGCCAAATTGGTTGCACGGTGAAAACGCTGGTTATAGCTGAAACTCGGCATCACTGAATAATGTAAGTATTCAGGTGTCTGTAATGCGAGTGCTTGACCGAGAAGTGCCATGTCGTGCGCAGATGAAAAATGATCTGGCATGGTAATGCCGGGCGCATTGGCAAAATGCGTATCGTTCATCCCCAAGGCTTTGGCCTCTTTATTCATGCGTTCGATGAAAGCGGGTACTGTACCTGAAATACGTTCCGCTAAAGTCACGGCAGCATCATTGGCTGACATCACCACCAAACCCGCCAGTAGCTGATCAACGGAGATCTGGTCACCTTCTTTCAAATACATTTGTGATTCATCCCACTGCACCATTTTTACCACCGGTGTTGCAGTGATGATTTCATCCTTTTTTAAACGCCCCGCTTCAATTTCTTTGAGCGCGATATATGCAACCATCATTTTGGTCATGGATGCAGGTGCACGTTGCTCATGGCTATTGTGCTCCGCAATCACTTGTCCGGATTGGGTATCAAGAATGGTCCATGCAGGAGCTTCAACGCTTTCAGGGACGAGGTTCAGTAACGCAGCATTGACTATCGTGGAGCACAATAAACTAAGAGATGCGAGGATGTAGATAACAGCTTTCAATGATGTTCCTTTATTTGCCAATCCGTTGACTTTTAAATGCAAAAAATCATGGGCATGCTATGCTTTTTTTTTAGCAATGGCTAGTCAGAATTGCAGACAATTGCGACAGTTCGCATTGCTTTGTAAAAAAATGCTAAGCTAATTGCCAAGTTACCTTTTTTTATTTTGTATTGCCCATTATGTTGCATTATCAAATCGAATTTGACGATTATCGTCAGCATCTAGTTCACGTGACACTTCGCTTTTTAGCAAATCCTACCCAAGTACTTTCTTTACCGACCTGGATTCCGGGAAGCTATTTGATTCGCGAGTTTTCAAAGCATCTTGAGTCAGTCAAAGCATATGATGAAGATGGCCGCATTTTACAGATTCAAAAATTTGAAAAGAACAAATGGCGTTTATTCAATACCGATCATGAACTGATTACGGTTGAATATGATGTTTATGCCTATGACCTGTCTGTTCGCGGTGCATATGTGGATCAAACACGTTTATACGTGAATCCAGCCTGTGCATGCTTGGGACTAGAAGGTCAGGAAGATAAAGTCATTGAAGTTGAAGTGTTCTTGCCGCCAGAACTGAAACACTTCCAATTGGCTACAGGTTTGGAAAATAAGAGCTTGGTTAAAGGTCGTTATACCTTAAAAGCTCAAAATTATGCGCAGCTGATTGATTCGCCATTTGAACTGGCAGATCAAACCCGGTTTAGTTTTGAAGCCAATGGTATTCCGCATGAGTTCGTAGTTTCAGGCAAACACGCCATGAATGCACAGCGTATGCAGCAAGACATTGAAAAAATCTGTAGCACAGAAATTTCAATGTTTGGTTCAGCGCCATTTGAAAACTACACTTTCATGACCATGGCAACAGGCAATAGTTATGGTGGTTTGGAACATCCAAACAGTACAAGCCTAATTACGCCGCGTGATGATCTGCCAAAAGCGGATGAACCTGTTGAACCATCGAAAGATTATCAACGTTTCTTGGGTTTATGCAGTCACGAATATTTCCACTCTTGGCTGGTGAAATTTATTCGTCCTGAAAACTTTGTCAATTATGATTTGAACAGAGAAGGCTATACCTCACTTCTTTGGATCTTTGAAGGCTTTACCTCTTATTACGATGATCTGATTTTGCTGCGTAGCGGTGTCATCAATCAAGAATCGTATATTGCTTTATTAAAAGCACAGATTGATCGTTACCTGCAAAACCCAGGTCATGCGATTCAAACTGTAGCGGAATCAAGTTTTGATGCATGGGTGAAATTCTACCGTCAGGATGAAAACTCAAATAATGCAGGTACAAGCTATTACAACAAAGGTTGTTTAGTGGCGTTGTGTCTGGATTTAGGATTGCGTCTTAAAGGTTCAAGCCTTGATGCACTCATGCGTAAGCTGTATGAAAATGCGCAAAAGGGCATTCAGGTGAATGAGCGTACCATCTTTGATTTATGTCAGGAATTGACTGGTCAAAGCTGGCTTGAGCAAATTAATCATTTGATCAATACTACAGACGAATTGCCACTGGATCAGTTGTTGCCTGAATTTGGTTTAAGTTTTGAATTGAAAAATGAAAAAGCTTTGCCATTCGGACTAAAAGTTGCAGATAAACCTGAAGGTGTGGTGATTCAATACGTTCGTCGTGACAGTGCAGGGGCTAACGCCGGTCTTTCAGCCAATGATGTGATTGTTGCCATTGATGGCTTAAAAGCATCTGAAAAACTTCTTGAGATATATTCAAAACAAGAAGGCACTTTCACTGTGTTTGCATTCCGCCGTGATGAATTTATTCAGTTTGAAGTTCAAGGTGGTGAAATTGATTTGACCACGGTTGAATTGAAAGTTGAAGATCAGGCGAAAGCAGAGAAGTGGCTTAAAGCTTAATTTGCATAGTATAGAAAAACCATGTAAAACCGATGCTTAGGCGTCGGTTTTTTATTAGAAGAATATGAATCAAAAAAGTTTAAATTGGGGAATAGGAATTACGGTCGTTTGGTTGGCTGTGATTGTTGCCTTTTGGATTTTTGGAGGGTTGAAATCGCCAACATCACTAAATGAACTTGGTGATTTTTTGGCAGGTATCTTTGCACCTGTGGCTTTCTTTTGGCTAATTTTGGGTTATGTCCAACAGGGTAAACAGTTAGAACAAAATACGAAAGCATTAGAGCAACAAGAAAGAGCATTGCAACTTCAAATTGATGAAATGAAAAATAGTGTTGAGCAACAATCAAAATTAGCCCAGATGCAGAGTGATCAATTAATAATGATGAAACAAGAAATTCGTCCTTTTCTAAAGTTAAGTCATGCTCGATTATTTTTAAACTCGAATAAATATGCGACTTTAGAAAAGCAATTAGAGAATGATGAGAAATATATACTTAAATTTTTAATAAAAAATGAAGGAAGAGGAAGGGCTAAATTTATTAACATATTTGTGAGTGATGTATTACTAAGAAAAGAATTTTCTAAATTGGATGAAAATGAAACAGTGACTGTTGAAATTCAATCAAATAAAGTTGAATTAGAAAAATTAGTTAATAATAAGAATAACTTTTTATGTTTAACAATTAAGTTTAAAGATATTTATGATGCTGAATTTTCAGCATTTTATGATTTTACTACAGAGTCAATAAAGACAAATAAAAATATAATGCCAGTCAATATTCTTTCATATCAGAATCAATATAATTCTGATATAGCAAATTGAAAGCTCACTTTCATAAGCCTTATCTTCTATTCTTAATTCTCCGATAAATAGCATAAACAGAGAAAATTTAAAAGTAGTGCAATATGGTAAAGCTCTGAGATATGCCCTTAATCATTGGTGACTCCTTCACCCAACCTTACTGAGCTTTAAGGACAACATTTATATCTTGGATTTCCCCACAATGTTCCGCTGATGATTTCCGCTCGAAAGTCTTTAAAGTTTAGTAAAACTTAAGTAAGGAGCGCAGACCTCACAATGATAACTTTTTCGACTTATTAGGACAAAATTTGCATCGTATTCCTTTATGAATGATTTATTTGCATGATACCCAACATGTTTTAAGTAATTGGGTTGTAAAACAGTAAATTGATTAGTTTGAATTTTGATCAGTTATCTAGGGTGTAAATAAGTTAAAGTATTGATAAATATTAACTATATCTTGTTAAGGTCCTAAATTCTCGCCCCTTTAATCAGGTGTGTGAATGTAGTCGCGGAGACCGGCTACGATTGCCCATATTCGAAAAAAGTCGAAATTTCAAGTAGAATAGAAACATTGGTGAACAACACCGATATATACGAATTTTCAGCCAAGAAGCAATATGAAAAGATATTGTTGTTTAGCTGAGGTGCAATGAGCACCGATACTTTCGATGTTTTATTTAAGCAAACCGGTTCGCAGGGCTGGGCCAAAAGCTCGGTTCTCAAAACTCAATCCAACGCAAGGGGCTATATATGGCTGGTGGAAAGTCAACTATCATTTACACTCTGACTGACGAGGCGCCATTGTTGGCGACTTATTCGCTGCTGCCGATCATTGAGACCTTTACTAAGCCGGCCGGCATCGAGATTGTCAAAAGTGACATCTCTGTAGCCGTTCGCGTGCTCGCAGAATTTTCAGACTACCTAAATGAAGAGCAGAAAGTTCCCGATATCCTCGCGGAGCTAGGTCATCTTACACAAGATCCAGATACCAACATTATCAAACTTCCAAATATCAGTGCCTCTGTTGGTCAGCTAACAGCGTGTATTAAAGAACTTCAGTCGAAAGGCTATGCAATCCCGGATTATCCGGAAAACCCAACCACTGAAGAAGAAAAGTCAATCAAGGTTCGTTATGGCAAGTGCTTAGGCTCTGCTGTAAACCCAGTATTACGTGAAGGTAACTCTGACCGTCGTGCGCCTGCTGCAGTGAAAAACTACGTTAAGAAACACCCGCATTCAATGAGCGAGTGGAAACAGTGGTCACAAACTCACGTTTCGCACATGAATGAAGGTGACTTCTACCACGGCGAAAAGTCAATGACACTTGACCGCGCGCGTGACGTGAAGATGGAATTGATCACAAAAAGTGGCGAAACCATTGTTCTTAAACCAAAAGTTGCATTGAAAGATGGCGAAATCATCGACTCAATGTTCATGAGCAAAAAAGCACTTTGCGACTTCTACGAGAAAGAACTTGAAGACTGTCGTGAAGCAGGCATTTTGTTCTCTTTACACGTTAAAGCAACCATGATGAAAGTTTCACACCCGATCGTATTCGGTCACTGTGTGAAAATTTACTACAAAGACGCATTTGAAAAGCATGGCAAGTTATTTGATGAGTTAGGTGTCAACATCAATAATGGTATGGCGAGTCTTTACGAGAAGCTGGAAACTTTACCAACATCTGTACGTGAAGAAATCATTGCTGATTTACATGCGTGTCAAGAACACCGTCCAGCGCTTGCGATGGTTGATTCTGCAAAAGGCATCACCAACTTCCATTCACCAAACGACGTGATTGTAGATGCTTCTATGCCTGCAATGATTCGTGGTGGCGGTAAAATGTGGGGCGCTGACGGCAAACCTTACGACTGTAAAGCTGTAATGCCTGAATCGACTTTCGCACGTATCTACCAAGAAATGATCAATTTCTGTAAGTGGAATGGCAACTTCGATCCAAAAACGATGGGTACTGTACCTAACGTTGGCTTGATGGCGCAAAAAGCTGAAGAATACGGTTCACACGACAAAACTTTCGAAATTCCTGAAGCGGGTATTGCCAACATCACTGATCTTGAAACGGGTGAAGTGTTGATGTCGCAAAACGTTGAGGAAGGCGATATCTGGCGTATGTGTCAGGTGAAAGATGCACCGATTCGTGACTGGGTTAAACTTGCGGTAACTCGCGCGCGTAACTCTGGCATGCCTGCAATCTTCTGGCTTGACCCGTACCGTCCACACGAAAATGAATTGATCAAGAAAGTTGAAAAATACTTGAAAGATCATGACACGACTGGTCTTGATATCCAAATCATGTCACAAGTTCGTGCAATGCGTTATACGCTTGAGCGTGTAGCACGTGGCCTAGATACCATTTCTGTAACAGGTAACATCCTACGTGACTACCTGACTGATTTGTTCCCGATCATGGAGCTTGGTACTTCAGCTAAAATGCTTTCTATCGTGCCGTTAATGGCCGGTGGTGGCATGTACGAAACTGGTGCCGGCGGTTCTGCTCCTAAACACGTACAGCAATTGGTTGAAGAAAACCACTTGCGTTGGGATTCACTGGGTGAGTTCATGGCGCTAGCTGTATCGTTAGAAGAAATGGGCATCAAACAAGACAATCCTGCTGTGAAGTTATTGGCTAAAACATTAGACCAAGCGACTGGCAAATTGCTCGACAATGACAAGTCACCATCACGTCGTACTGGCGAGATTGATAACCGTGGCAGCCACTTCTACCTAGCGAAATACTGGGCTGAAGCGTTGGCTGAGCAAGACGAAAATGCTGAGCTTAAAGCGAAGTTTGCTCCGCTTGCTAAAGCATTGGCTGAAAACGAAGACAAAATCGTTGCTGAACTTGCTTCCGTTCAAGGTAAGTCGGTTGACATTGGCGGTTACTACGCTCTTGATCAAGAGAAAGTAAATGCTGTGATGCGTCCAAGCGCAACATTAAACGCAGCACTTGCTTCTGTTTAATCGCTTGAACCTATCGGCTTTGCTTTAGGGTGAAGTCGATAAAAAAAGCCGGTGCATATGCACCGGCTTTTTTTTGTCCGTAACTTCAAAGGCACGAACATTCCCTCAAAAAGGGATTTACTTAAACTAGATCTTAACGACCGTTACTACGCCCACGACCACGAGGTGCTTTATTATTCGGGCGTGTCGTACCATTGGTTTTACGACGTGGTTTATCCGCATCATCCATTTGCCAAATACGCGTTGTACCACCACTGGCTTTTTTCTTGCCTTTGAATGGCGCTTCGCCTTTTTCTTCGCGTGCTTTATCTTTAGCCACCGAGAAATGCTGTTTCTTGGTCGGGGTTTTTTTCGCAAAAGAACGACCTTCATACGGTTTGTCCGCAGGAACATCTTTAAAGTCAGGGTAAAGTAAAGGTTCGATCTCGACTTGCTCACCAGGTTGTAAGCCCAGTTTTACAATGCTGATGCTACCAATTTGAGTACGAATCAAACGTAAAGTTGGAAAACCTACCGCAGAAGTCATACGACGAACCTGACGGTTACGACCTTCACAAATTTGAATTTCTACCCATGATGTTGGAACGCTAGCACGGAAACGTACCGGTGGCGTGCGTTCCCATAACCAGTCTGGCTCATCAATTTTTTTGGCTTGAGCAGGCAGGGTGATGCCGTCTTTAAGCTCAACACCTTTACGAAGTTGCTCTAAAGCTTCTTCGGTGATGTCACCATCGACCTGTACCACATAAGTTTTAAACTTTTTGCTGGCAGGGTTGGTAATGAACTGGTTCAAACCACCATGATCGGTTAAAAACATTAAGCCTTCTGAATCTAAATCAAGACGACCGGCGATACGAAGATCAGGGTCTTGAGTGAAATCAGCCATGGTTTGATGTTTCTCATCGGCACGGAACTGGGAGAGAACGTCATAAGGTTTATTAAGAATGACGATTTTCATAGAAAATAACTACTTTGATAATGATAAATACTGGAACGTTGAGTTTTATTTTATGGGGAAATGGCGTTATTTCCCCTGTAAATCTCAAAAACACTTAAATTGGATTACAATATTATGCGTTAAGATAAGTTGAAAGTATTGCATATTGGCAATTATTTTTTAGATTCGCCAGATAGAATAACAATAGGGAGCACAAGTATAATGGGTTATCAGAAGATTGTAGTGCCTGTAGATGGTAGCAAAATTACCGTAAATGCAGACTTGTCACTGAATGTTCCTAACAATCCCATCATTCCTTTCATTGAAGGCGACGGTATTGGTGTGGATATTACACCAGCAATGAAAGCAGTGGTAGATGCTGCAGTTCAAAAAGCTTACGCTGGCAAACGTTCGATCGAGTGGATGGAAGTCTACTGCGGTGAAAAAGCAGATAAAATCTATGGTACTTATATGCCAGAAGAAACTTTCGAAGTTCTTCGTGAGTTTGTCGTTTCTATTAAAGGTCCATTAACCACCCCTGTTGGTGGCGGTATTCGTTCTCTCAATGTCGCATTACGTCAAGAATTAGACCTTTACGTCTGTGTACGTCCAGTGCGTTGGTTTGAAGGTGTTCCTTCTCCGGTTCAACATCCTGAACTGACTGACATGGTGATTTTCCGTGAAAACTCTGAAGATATCTATGCAGGGATTGAATGGAAAGCAGATTCACCAGAAGCTAAAAAAGTTATCAAATTCCTGAAAGAAGAAATGGGTGTAACCAAAATCCGTTTCGAAGAAAACTGTGGTATTGGCATTAAACCGGTATCTAAAGAAGGGACTCAACGTCTGGTTCGTAAAGCCATTCAATTCGCTATTGACAATGACAAGCCAAGCGTGACTTTAGTTCACAAAGGCAACATCATGAAGTACACCGAAGGTGCGTTCAAAGAATGGGGCTATGAAGTCGCTCTTGAGCGTTTTGGTGGTGAGCTTCTTGACGGTGGCCCATGGGTAAGCATCAAGAATCCTAAAAACGGCAAAGACATCATTATTAAAGATGTGATTGCTGATGCATTCTTGCAACAAATCCTGATGCGTCCTTCCGAATATTCAGTCATCGCGACGCTTAACTTAAACGGTGACTACATTTCTGATGCGCTTGCAGCTGAAGTGGGTGGTATTGGTATTGCTCCGGGTGCAAACATCGGTGGCGCAATCCAGATGTATGAAGCCACTCACGGAACTGCACCTAAATACGCAGGCCAAGACAAAGTAAACCCGGGTTCAATTATCCTTTCTGCTGAAATGATGCTGCGTGACATGGGCTGGACTGAAGCTGCCGATTTGATCATCAAAGGTGTTTCTGGTGCGATTGCTGCGAAAACGGTGACTTATGACTTCGAGCGTTTAATGCCTGACGCGACTTTGTTACGTTGTTCGGAATTCGGTCAAGCAGTCATCAACAACATGGAATAAGTCTAAATCTTAAACCACATGTTAGAGAACCTGCACTTGCTGCGGGTTTTTTTATTTTTACACAAAGCATGTTTTATTTAATGGATTTAAAATTTTAAGATGAAATTGATTCAATCACTTTAATTCTTGAAATTAATGCATCAGCATCTAAAAATGTTCAAAAAGATTTCCTGCCTGAGTTTAATGATTGCATTCATACTGCTTGCAGGCTGTCATCCGCCACCCTCTGGTGAAGCAGTAGGCATGCGTTATCCATTTATATATTGGCAATTACAACAAATGGATATGCCTGCACAGCTTGCAATGCCGGTTGAAAATATTAAGCCTCGACAAATACAAGATACTTGGGGTGCAGCACGTAGCGAAGGACGTAAGCATGAAGGTCTTGATATTTTTGCCAAGCGAAGAACACCTGTACTCAGTGCAACACAAGGGATTGTCACTCGAGTCGGAACCAATCATTTAGGTGGCAAAGTGGTCTGGATTATCGGTCCGGATTTAAGCCGACATTATTATGCACATTTAGATGATTATGCAGACCAGATTCAAGAAGGTGACTGGGTAGAAGCAGGTGAGGTCATTGGTTATATCGGTAATACCGGCAACGCCAAAAATACCCCGCCACATTTACATTATGGAATCTATGTGAAAGGGCAAGGCGCAATCAACCCTTATCCTTATCTGGTTCCAGATTCTTAAAAATATCAAAATAAATCAGATTTCTCTAATCCTGTGACATTGATCCGAGCGGGTATACCAAGCCAATTGTAAAGTTCCAAATAATAAAACCACCGCAGCCAAGATAAACTGTTGATGATAAGTCACGCCAAAATGTTGCAGGGTACTAAAACTTAATCCACCAATCAGTTGCACAGATGCAAAACAGAGTGTTGCGATGCTCCACAGCTTTTTATAGGCAAGACCATAGAGTTGTAAAATGGTATATGAAGTCAGAAAGACCACTGCCGGATTGAGCATTCCGGTAAAAAATGAAGAAGCAAAAGTCAGGACTGGACTTGCACTTAAAGTCGCAATAAAAATAGCCATGATATAGAGACTATAAAATATTTTAAGAGCATTCAGGTTGCCGAATCTTCTGGCTAAAAGGTAGGCAGTAAAAGCACCTAAAGCACTACCTAAGCCATAAAGAATCCAGTTAAAGTTGAGCCAGAATAGATTCAGCCCCAGTTCATGGCTGAGATAGTCAATCCAAAACAATGAATGTGGAATATAGGCAAATGCACTGCAAGCATAAACGGTCAGCAAGCTATAAAATAGAGTATTGGGTGTTACTTTACTGGAGGTCACAACGGTTTGCGCAGACAAATGATGCTTAAATTGTTGCAGTAAAATACTTAAGCAAACACAAATAATCAGCGCAAAGCCACATAAAATAAGCCAGGCTGTCTGGATCGAAATCTGATCCAGATAAGGCAAGAAAAGCGTAGCCAATAAAACTCCAAGACCAATTCCGCTAAAGCCAATAAAATTGATTTTAAAACGATCCTGAATGTCACAGCATTGTGCAACCACACTGGGAGATAAGATCATCAATAAGCCACCACTTATTCCCGAAATCACACGCCAGAAGATATACCAAGCCTGAGGAAAATTTGCAAAAGCACAGCACATTAAACTGAACATTCCCGCAATTGCGGCAATCTGAATGTAGAGAGTCATGCTTTTGTTTTGAGCTAAACGCATCGCCACAAAAGCACCCATGAGATAACCGAGTAAATTTGCACTGCCTAAAAGACTGGCAAAACCTATTGACCAGTCAAATGCTTCACGTGTGCTGGGTAATAATGCAGTATATGAAAAACGTAAAATACCAATCCCTAAGCACATACTGAGGCATAAAAACAGACTGAGCTTGATATTGTTTGAGGACATCCATGTACTCGCAGTATTTATTATTGATTCATCTCAATAAATAACATGAGTCTCCAACAATGAATAGGATCAGAACTTACAAACGCTACAAAACATTAATGTTCGAGTCATTAAGTAATATTTAAGACTGCTCTTATCACATTGAATAATATTCCCCCTTTATTTTGCAAATTGAGTTTTCTGAATAAAGGCATACAATGTCGCCACTTTTTTTATTTTTCTGAATTATGAATTTCTCCTATCGCGCTGATATAGATGGCTTAAGAGCTATCGCCGTTTTATTGGTGATTTTTAACCATATTGGATTATCTTTCTTTTCTGGAGGATATATTGGTGTTGATGTCTTTTTCGTGATTTCAGGTTATTTAATTACCCTCATTTTAACCCATGATATTCAATCGAAACGATTTTCTATCGCACGATTTTACAAGAAACGTGTGGTACGTTTAGCACCTGCTTATTTTACGGTACTCAGCGTTGTCAGTGTAATTGCCTGGCAGGTTATGTTACCTGATGATCTGTCACAATATTTTGATAGTGTCATGTATGCAACCTTGCTCATGGCAAATATCTATATGCGCAATGAAGTGGGAGATTACTTTAGCCAGAGTGCCGAAGGTATTCCTTTATTGCATTTATGGTCGCTTGGGGTAGAAGAGCAATTCTATATTTTCTGGCCTTTATTGTTATTACTGTTTGTTGGAAAGGTGTCGCGTAAATATACTTGGGTGATCATCACTACATTAATCATAACCTTATTGATCTATGCTCAATACAAATTAACTAAAAACGCAGATAAGGCCTACTATAGTATGCCAGTACGTGCTTTTGAGCTGCTCATTGGTGCATTGATTGGCTTTTTGCCTCAGCTCAAACTACCGAAAAAATTACTGCAAAGTCTGGTTTGGCTCGGTTTAATTGTATTGTTTGCGACAGTTGTATATTTTGATAAACAGACGCCATTTCCTGGAGCCATGGCGCTTATACCGTGTCTGGCGACCGCATTGATCATTTATCTGGGGCAATCTTCACCCTCAAGTAATGTGTTACTGAGTAATCGCTTGAGTACCTGGATCGGAAGAATTTCTTATCCTTTGTATTTATGGCACTGGCCAATTATCGTGTTATTCGGCATTTATATGCAGCCATTAAACGCAGAAAATCAGGCTGTAATTGTAATCTTGTCGATAATATTGGCATTTTTAACCTATAAATTCGTAGAGAAACCAACGAAACGTTTTGTGATGGCTGCGAATTACAAAGTGATGATTATCGGTTTTCTCGTGCCAGCCATGATTTTTATCGCTATTGCCAAAATCATCAATATAAATAAGGGTTTTCCGGACAGATTTCCTGAGTCTGTTTATATCAAGCAAGAGGCACTCAATTCATTTGCCCATGTGATCCGAAATAAATGTATGGATATTAAGGACCCGAAAGCTTTACCAGACCCGAATGATTGTGTATTGGGTCAAGCGAAAGCCAACATCGATTTTTTATTGATTGGTGATTCTCATGCCAACAGTTATACCGCTATGCTGGATGTATGGGCTAAAGATGCGAATTTACGCGGATATGACGTCACTCAAAGTTCAACATTTTATTTGCCTATGGTGCGGCGTTTGCAGCCAAATTTTGGTCGCTGGGCAGAACTAGCTAAGTTTAAATTACGCAATGATGCCATTACTGCCCATCTTGCAACAACACATTACCCAGTGATTATTTTAGCGGGTTCATATGTACCGTATTTTGGTGATGAAGTGAAACTGGAAGATGGCATTCATCATTCAAATGAAGAAATATTCAAAACTGGCTTTATGAAAGCTTTGAAAATTGCCTATCAGTCCAGTGATCAAGTGATTTTGCTCAATGATGTACCTCGCTTAGATCGAGATGGGGTGCCTGCAGATTGTAATCTTCGCAATGAGATTTTAAATACGCATGCCCCATGTACTGTTTCTAGACGGAATTATGAGGCGCAGCTGATGAAATTTAATCGAATTGTGGCTGAAGCCAAACTGAAATACCCTCACTTGAAAATTATTAACCCGACCAAGGTCATCTGTAATCAGCAGGTATGTAGAATCAGTATTGATGATGTGCCTTTATACCGAAATAAAGATACCAACCATATTAATAATCAAGGCTCTCGGCAATTAGGCATTGAATATTTAAAACAGTATGGCAATCCGCTTAAAGATTAAAAGCAGGCATAAAAAAACCGCGTGAGATCACGCGGTTTTTTTATATTTCAGAAATTAACGCATTTTTGCCAGGAAACGACCTAAACGGGTAATTGCTTCACGCAGTTCATTTTCAGCAGGCAAGAACACCACACGGAAATGATCCGGAGTCGGCCAGTTGAAGCCTGTACCTTGAACCAGTAAAACTTTTTCAGCCCGTAAAAAGTCGAGCATGAATTTTTCGTCATCTTGGATCGGGTACACTTCTGGATCCAGTTTAGGGAAGCAGTACATCGCACCTTCAGGTTTTACACAAGATACACCCGGAATGTCATTCAACATTTCCCAAGCGATATTGCGTTGTTCATATAAACGACCACCCGGACGAATCAAGTCGTTAATAGACTGATAACCACCTAAAGCGGTTTGAATCGCATATTGCGCTTGATGGTTGGCACAGAGGCGCATAGATGCCAACATGTCTAAACCTTCAATGTAGTCCATTGCACGTGATTTATCACCGGTAATCGCCATCCAGCCTGAACGGAAACCGGCAATACGATATGCTTTAGATAAACCATTGAACGAAACACATAAATGGTCACCCGCAAGTGCAGCTACAGCGACATGTTCAATGCCATCATAAATAATTTTGTCGTAAATTTCGTCAGCAAATAAAATCAGGTCATATTTTTTTGCAAGGGCAACAATTTGCTCGAGTACATGGCGTGGATAAACCGCACCCGTTGGGTTGTTTGGATTGATAATCACGATACCACGCGTATTTGGCGTGATTTTGCTTTCCATATCCGCAATGTCTGGATACCAGTAGTTTTCTTCATCACATTTATAGTGAATCGCTGTACCACCGGACAAGTTTACCGCAGCAGTCCATAATGGATAATCCGGCATTGGAACCAGCATTTCATCGCCATCATCCAGCAAGCCTTGCATTGCCATGACAATCAGTTCAGACACGCCATTACCGATATACACATCATTGACCTGCATATTCAAAATGCCTTTTTGCTGGTAATACTGACAAATCGCTTTACGAGCAGGGAAAATCCCTTTCGAGTCTGTATAACCCACGGCATTGGGTAAGTTTAAAGCCACATCATTAATAATTTCTTGTGGCGCTTCAAAGCCGAATGAGGCCGGATTACCGATATTAAGTTTAATAATTTTGTGACCGGCTTCTTCCATTTCGTTGGCCGCTCGTAACACAGGTCCGCGAATGTCGTAGCATACATGCTCGAGCTTAGACGATTTTTTAATTTCGCGAGGGGTTTGGAAAGTGTTCGGCATTTTAATGTTCTCGGAAGGAGTGGAGGTCACTTTTGCATAACGATATAAATAACTTTTAAATGTCTCAGTTGTTACTAAATCAAGATTGTGTTCATCCCGAAGTAAAGCAACAATTTTTTCGTGCGTAAATCCTGCCTGTTGATACTGTTTAATCAAAGGAAGCAAATTTTTAAAAATAACGCTCTTTTTTTGCGACATTTTTTAATCCTGAGCAAGCTTATGACAAAGAGTAACACTAAATTTGCTCACAAAAAAGCATTTCTTAAATAATTTGCTCACTCGATTTTTAAACTTTGCTTACTTTTTGCTTTTTAAGGGAAATTATAGGTCTTTTGTAAAATGTTAACGAAAGACTAGAAATTTAAATATGAATGACGTAAATATAGGATTATTTTATTTTAAATAGCAAGAAAGAAGGTACGTAGCCATGGGAAAACTCAATAAATCCGACCGAGAATGGCAAAGAGAGTTATCACCTGAAGAGTTCCGTATTACACGTCAAAAGGGAACAGAGCCTGCATTTACAGGTAAATACTGGAACACAAAACAAGATGGTACTTATGTCTGTCGTTGTTGTGGCGAGCCGTTATTTAGCTCAGAGACAAAATATGATAGTGGTTGTGGTTGGCCAAGCTTCTATAAAGCCTTAAATAATTCTGCAATTGAAGAACATCAGGATACGACGCATGGTATGGTAAGAACTGAAATTGTTTGTCATCATTGTGACGCACATTTAGGCCATGTTTTTGAAGATGGTCCACAGCCAACAGGATTGCGCTATTGCGTAAATTCAGCTTCATTAGAATTAAAAACACAAGAAAAAAATGACGAGGAAACATATCCATGACCAACATTTATCAGTTTGAGGCTGAGTTGTTAGATGGAAAAAATAAATCATTTGCTGATTATGAAGGCAAAGTTTTATTGATTGTAAATACTGCCAGTAAATGCGGTTTTACCCCCCAGTTTGCAGGTCTTGAAAAGTTGTATGAGAAATACAAAGATCAAGGGTTGGTGGTTTTAGGATTCCCCTGTAACCAGTTTGGCGGACAAGATCCGGGGTCCAATGAACAAATTGGGGCCTACTGTCAAAAAAATTATGGCGTAACATTTCCTATGTTTTCAAAGGTGGATGTTAAAGGTCCAGAAGCGCACATTTTATTCCGTTATTTGACCAATAACAGTAAAGGAATTCTAGGCAATGGGATCAAATGGAATTTTACCAAGTTCTTGATTGGTAAAGATGGCAAAATATTAAATCGTTTTGCACCCACCACCAAACCTGAAGATCTGGAAAGTGAAGTGCAAGCTGCTTTAGCCAAGTAATTTTTTTTGAGCTGGAAAAATATATAGGGCGGTCCATGGATCGCCCTTAATTCATTTATATTGTGTATTCAAATGTCAAAAAAGCAATTTTCCACGTTTAACTGCGGTGGTATTGGTTTGTGCACCAAGCCAAGTATTTGCAAATGATCAAAAAATTGATGCATTGTTGCAAAGCTTAACCATGCCAAAAAAAATATGTGTCGCCAGCATTGGGTTATAAAATTGATGCAAAACTGCTGAATAAAAATTATCAGGTCAACTGGTTAATTCCGCCCAAATTCAATTTTACGGCAACCGAGTTAAAGGCTGCTCAATCACCGGTAAAAGTAAAAATGACCATGATCGAGAGTAGCGGGATGATTGCTAAAGTCGAAAGATTAAAAAGTACAGGCTCAAAACTATTGGATGCTAAAGTGATTGGTGCGGGAATGCAGGCAAAACTTGAATCTATCCCAATGGTTGATCCAAATATCACTTATAGCTTAATTCATGAACTACAAATAAATAATCCACTGTAGAAACAGTGGATTATTATGAATAGGGTTGGTGCTTAAAGCATTAGAGAATAGTTTTCAGGCGCTGAATTGCTTCTTCACACTGCGCAATATCTGCAACCAAGGCTAGACGTACGTGGTTTTCACCCGGATTGCCTTGTTCGGTATCACGAGACAGGTAACGTCCAGGAAGCACTTTAATATGCGCTTTTTCCATCAGCATTTTGGCAAAAGTTTCATCATTGTCTACTTTTAACCAGTAATAAAAACCTGCATCCGGTTTTTTCAGTGGCAATAAGTGACCGAGCTCTTTTTGGAATAGTTCAAATTTGGCACGATAAAGTTTACGGTTTTCTTCAACATGTGCTTCATCGTCCCAAGCGGCAATAGACGCCAGCTGATGTTGAACCGGCATCGCTGCACCATGGTAGGTACGGTATTGAAGATAAGGTTTGAGTAATGCGGCATCACCAGCGACAAAACCTGAACGCATCCCCGGTAAGTTTGAGCGTTTAGAAAGTGAGTGGAACACGACACAGTTTTTGTAGTCGTCACGTCCAATTTCAGCACACACTTCAAGTAAGCCCACGGGTGCTTTATCAAACCAGAGTTCTGAATAACATTCATCTGATGCAATGACAAAGTCATATTTGTCTGAAAGTTCAATCAATTTCTTGAATTGTTCCTTAGACAATACAGCACCGGTTGGATTGCCCGGTGTGCAAACAAAGAGTAATGCTGTTTTTTCCCAGACTTCCGCAGGAACGGCATCAAAATCACCGAGGTAATTGTTTTCTTCGGTACAGTTAATGAAGTACGGTTTTGCACCGGCAAGCAAAGTCGCACCTTCATAAATTTGATAAAAAGGATTTGGCATCACCACATAAGGTGCATCTTCACGGTTCACCAAAGCTTGTACAAAAGAGAAGATCGCTTCACGTGTTCCAGATACAGGGAGCACGTTGCTTTCAGCACTAATACTGTTCAGCTTGAAACGACGCGTCAGCCAGTTGGCAATGCTTTGGCGAAGTTCTGGCAAGCCTTTACTGTTCGGGTAAGTCGATAAATGCTTAAAGTTGTCAATAATTGCTTGTTTTACAAACTCTGGCGCAGGATGCTTCGGTTCACCAATCGATAATGGAATCAGTGGTAAATCGGCAGGTTTAATATCCTGAAAAAGTTTATTTAACTTTTCAAAAGGATAGGGGTGCAATAATGACAAACTTGAGTTCATAAAATCGATACCGCTTAAATTAAGTTAATGTTGGCCAGAGACTTGACTCGAGGCTTCATCAAGTGCTGATTTTAATTGAGCAGCAAAAGTTTCAGCTTCTGAATCGGACATTGGAATGCCATCTTTTTTAGTGACAAAGAAAATATCTTCTGCGCGTTCACCAAGCGTTGCAATTCTAGCAGAGTGAATATCTAAACCTTGCATCATAAATAAACCGCCTACTTTAGCCAGTAAACCCGGATGGTCAAGTGTTGCTATTTCCACCATATTTTGCTGTAACGCAGCATTCAGGGTAATGTCAACGGTATTTTCAATATCAAAATGGCGTAATTGGCGTGGAATACGACGTTGCATTAAACCTGGATATTTATCTGAGTGGCTCAGTGCTTCCACCAATGCCTCAATCACAGTTTTTTCACGTTCCGGGTCGGTCAGCAAGGTTCCAAAACGGTCTAGAACCACGTAAGTATCCAGACTAAATGCAGTAGATGCAGTAATAATTCGCGCATCCTGAACGTCTAGGTTCATACGGTCAAATACAGCCACTGTGGTGGCAAATAAATTTGGTTGATCTTGAGTATAAATAAAGATCTGCACTGCATCTTGGGCAAATTGACGATGGGCACGCATGAGCACTAGAGGCTCAGTGTTATTGCCATGTTGCAAGATGGCACGGGTATGCCATGCAATTTCATCTGCCGATTCTTTAATGAAATATTCATCACCCAGTTCCTGCCAAATGGTTTCTACATCGTACAGGGAGAAATCATTGACCAACAGTTCACTGGCTGCAAATTTGGTGTCTTCAATCAGCATTTGATAATCAACAGGACGTCCAAGACCAGTACGAATCACATCACGTGCATGGGTATAAAGCTGACGCATTAGCGATGAGCGCCATGTATTCCAAAGTTTAGGATTGGTCGCGTTAATATCTGCCACGGTCAATGTGTACAGATAATCCAAATGTTCCATATCACCGAGTTTTTCAGCGAACGCTTGAACCACGTCTGGATCGGAAATATCTTTCTTCTGAGCTGTCATCGACATCAGTAAATGACTTTGAATCAGCCATGCGACCAGATTACATTCACGCTCGGTAAAGCCATGTTTGCGACAGAATTTGATTGCATCTTCTGCACCCAGTTCACTGTGATCACCGCCACGACCTTTGGCAATGTCATGGAATAAAGCAGCTAAATAGACAATATCGCGACGTGCCAGACGCTGGAAGACTGAACTCACCACAGGGAAGTCTTTGGCAAATTCGGGTTCTTTAAAGCGATTTAAATTACGCAGCAATAATAGGGTGTGTGCATCTACAGTATAAATATGGAACAGGTCATATTGCATCAGTCCCATAATCTGACCAAATGCAGGAATATAATTACCTAGAACGCTATAGCGCTTCATCGCCACCAAAGTGTCATACAGACGATGCGGTGAACGAATAATGGCCATAAACAAGGCTTGATGTTCGGGATTATCCCGATAATTTTGATCAATGCGTTTTGCCGCAAGGATCAGAAGACGCAAGGTGCGTGCGCGAATCCCTTCAATTTCCGGACGATTAGCCAATAAGTAGAAGATTTCTAGAATGGCGCTTGGACGTTCCGAGAAAATTTTGTGATGTTGTACCGCCAGTTTGCCATCCACCAGTTTGAAGTTTTCGTTAATTTCTTCAATTTTACGTTCATAGTTGGGCAGACGTGGCGTAATGACCGATTCATTAAAGTAAGCCAGCAGCATTTCATTTAATGTTGAGACTTGCTGCGCGCTACGATAATAACGCTTCATGAATTGTTCGATGGGATAGTTTTGTGAGTGATGTTCTTCACGGGTGTAGCCAAAAAGGGCTGCAATATCACGTTGATAATCGAACAATAAACGGTTTTCATCGCGTTTGGTTAAGCGATGTAAATGATGGCGAATTTCCCACAAGAAACTTTCCGCTTCTTCTAAAACACCGAGTTCAAAATCTGAAATAAAACCTAAATGCACCAAGTCATAAATGCGATTAACCCGGAAATGACGTTTTGCAATCCAGCCAATTTGATTGATGTCGCGAATACCGCCCGGGGCATTTTTAATATCTGGTTCTAAATTACTTTCAGTATTGTTGTGTTGGGCATGGCGTCGTGCTTGCTCATCCATTTTGGCATCAAAAAAGGTTTTATCTGTCCAAGTTTGGGACACGATACGACGTGGCCATTTGGCTAAATGCTGATTGCCAATAATGAGGCGTGATTCAATCAAAGCCGTGGCAACAGTTAAATCATTGGTGGCCTGTTCCACACAGTCAGAAATGGTGCGAACACTAATGCCAGGCTTGAAATTACCCACGTCCCAAAGTGATGAAATAAAGGTGGAAATCAATTTTTCCTGATCTGCGGTGATTTCATCTTCCGATAAAATCATGATGTCGACGTCTGAATAGGGCAACATTTCCCGACGACCATAACCGCCAACAGCAAATAAACCTAAATCAGTCTGCTCGAGTTCAGCATGTTTCCAGAGAAACTGTAATGCTTCATCAATTAAATTGGATCGAGCCGAAATGACTTCACGAATCGACTGTCCATTTTCAAAACCTTCCTGAAGCTGCTTTTCAACATCTGTGCGCCATTGATTGATCGCTTGAATGTCATGGTTACTTTTAACGTAATTCAACAGCGGAGAGGTATTGATCATGAACAGGGGTCCGTAAATAAGGTTACACGTTTAGTTTTGCTGAACACTGACTTGAGTCGCTGTGCGTAGTGCGAGTTCACGTGCCTGATCGGTTGTTTCAGCACGTGCCGTTGCAACACCCATGCGACGACGTTTAAAACCTTCGGGTTTACCAAAAAGGCGTAAATCTGTATCCGGATTAGACAAAGCAAGATTTAAGCCAGAAAAAGACAAATTGCGATCATCAACGCCTGCATAAATAACCGCACTTGCTGCAACACTATGGCGTGTTGTATTGACAGGCAGGCCTAAAATGGCACGTGCATGCAGTTCAAATTCACTCTGGAATTGCGATGCAAGTGTCACAAGCCCCGTGTCATGCGGGCGTGGTGATACTTCACTAAACCATACTTTATCGCCTTTGACAAACAGTTCGACCCCGAAAATACCGCAGCCGCCTAAAGCAGCCGTTACTTTATGCGCAATCCGTTTAGACTCTTCCAATGCAGCAGGAGTCATGGCTTGAGGCTGCCAGCTTTCTACATAATCGCCAGCATCTTGACGATGTCCGATCGGGTCGCAGTATTGGGTTTTAATTTCACCCGTTTCAGCATTTTTAGCGCGCACTGTGAGTAAGGTAATTTCAAAATCGAAATCAATTTGTGATTCCACAATCACTTTACCTTGATTCACACGACCACCAGTTTGGGCATATTCCCAAGCGGCATCGACTTCATCAAAGCTTTTAAGGCGAGATTGACCTTTGCCTGAAGAAGACATCACCGGTTTGACAAAGTTTGGATAGCCAATATCATCGCAAGCTGCACGGAAAGATTCTAAAGAGTCGGCAAAACGATAAGCAGAAGTTGGTAAGCCAAGTTCTTCAGCTGCCAAACGGCGAATACCTTCACGGTTCATGGTCAGGTTGACTGCTTTTGCTGAAGGAATAACGGTGGCAATATTTTGTTCTTCGATTTCGACTAAAACTTCAGTCGCAATGGCTTCAATTTCAGGAATAATTAGATTGGGCTTAACTTGTTGTATAAGTTGTTTGAGTTCTTCGGCATCTGCCATGTTTAAAGTATAAGAATAATGTGCAACTTGCATGGCAGGTGCGTGATCATAACGGTCTGCTGCATGGACTTCCACACCAAGACGTTGTAGCGAAATCACCACTTCTTTACCCAACTCTCCTGAACCTAATAGCAAAACTTTAAAGGCAGAAGCTTGAAGGGGAGTACCAATAGTCACGCTCATGTAAATCATCCATGCTTGATTTTATGGGCTTTTAGCATAGCAGAACTGATTGAGGTGTTAAGCCTGGATTCACATAAAATAATGATATTGTCTAACAATTTTATTTATAAAGTGCTTTCTATCTTTAATTTTAATCCCCTCTAAATCTCCCCCTTTAAAAAGGGGAGACTTTTAAAAAACTTAGAAGGAAAAAGGCAGGTAGGTATAAATCAAACCATAAGTCACGGCTGCGGTTAAAGTCGCAGGAACAATTTTCTTAAACTTAAAATACAGCCCGGCTAAGGTTAAAAAACCAATCAGCATGGCAAAACTTTTATTGGGTGTTTCCATCAACGGTGGAAGGGTTGCAACGACCAGCATGGAACTAATCGCGGCAATACCAATACTGCCTAAAGCGATTTTGATCCAAACCGAACCACGCTTTTGCGAGTTTTGCTGATGCTTTTGAATCACATAAAAAGGACCAAAACGCGATGCAAAATTGGCAATCCCCACGATGATACCCACCAGAATAATTTCAAGATTCATGAGGTTCTCCAAATTCATCATCGTGTTGTTTTAAAACATAGTGCTTAAATAAGCCTGCCAAAATACCGGATAAAATTCCAATGAAAATCGCAGCCGATAAATTAATGAAATAGCAGGCGATCGCTGAAACAATTAAACAAACAGCGACAATAAAACTGTGTTTCTTTTCAAATGCCGCTAGCAGGAAGCTCAAGAACAGAGCAGGAAGGAGGAAATCCAGTGCGGCTTGTAGGAATTGCGGTAAGTGACTGACCTGATCTGCAAATAAGCCACCCAAGAACGAACCTAAAGCCCAAGACATCCAGCTAAATAGACTCACGCCCAACATCCACGATTCTGACCACTCCTGACGACGTTGCGATAGCTTAATCATCCCGGAAGCAAACACTTCATCAGTTAGGCCCCAAGCCCAGAATGCTGTTTTTTTTAGGTTTAATTTATCTTGAATCAGGTTTTGCAGCGCTGGGCCATAGAGGAGATGACGAATGTCTAACGCAATCACGGTGAGCGCTGTCATCCAGATTGATGTACCGCTACCGAGTAACGCCACCACTAAAAATTGACTGGCGCCGGCATACATGGAGCAGGATAAAAACAGGGCTTCCCAAGGGGTAAAGCCAAATTGTGTTGCAGAAACACCGAAGGCAAAAGAAACAGGAAGATAAGTAAAAATAATGGCTTGACTATCTTTAGCGCCTTGCCAAAAGCCAGCAGCTTGTACTGGAGGGAGTTTGTGCTCAGACACGACACACCTAAGGAGAGTTAGACAATGAGGGTAAAATGGTGATTGAGTATTCTACCCGAATTCACTAGCATAATGCCGAAATGTTTGTATAGGTAGCCGATATGTTTGCGTCCAAATCACATGCAATAGTGATGATTTCTGTACTGTGCAGTATTTTTGCATTGCAGGCTTGTGGTAACTCATCTGAAAAACCCGAGCAGAAAGTTGAAATTAAGGCTGCACCAAAGCTCACTAATGATGCGACCACGTATGCCAATGAAGCCTGGAAATTTATGAATCAAGTGGATGGTTTGGTGTATGCAAAACAACTGGATGTGCTTGAAGAACAGGTACGTAAACCTGCCCGCAAGTTAAGTACCGATTGGCGCATTAATGTCAAAATGACCGATTCTGTGACTGAAGGTAAATATGCCTTATGTCGTAAAGCGTTGACCAGTCTGGAAATATGGGCGCGTGAAAGCATAGATCAATCGAGTTCGGTTGCACAAAAGCAAGCAGATTATGAACGAGATAAAGCACAGTGCATGGATGCAATCGATAATCCTGAACTGGGAAATACTGACCCGAAAAAGAAAGGGGCTTGAGTAAGATAAAGCGAGGCAAATGCCTCGTTTTTTTTCGTCTTAATTTTTGGAATTTTATTTTACTTATAGTTAAAAAGAATTAATAAGATAATAAAGCGATAACTTGATAAATATATACGATTATCGTTTTGTGATAATTTGTGTATAATAAACCACATTAATATTGTTTTTATTTTGATAAAAATCTAAATAACTTCCATGTAGTGAATAAATAGGGGTAAAAAAGATGTTTAATAAAGTGTTTTTTTCAATAAGTGTGGTGATGGCTCTAACTGTTTGTCAAAGTGTTCCAGCTACGCTTCTTTCACATGCTGCAGATCAAGTTCAAGTCATTGATGCCTCTTCTTCAAATATCCAGCAAGAAGTTGCTTCATGTACGAATGGTTTTGATGATGTGAATGTGTGTGAATTACTTTCATAAGCTATAAATACAAATGATTAGACAAGTACATTAACTTTTTATGCTTATTGTCATGCTTAGCTGTAGATGAGTTGGATACTGCAACGGTATTACATCTCAATCATTCAGATCTTGTTAATATCTAATATATTCTGTTATTCAAAGACTTGGAAATGCATGGGCGATTCGATGCAATTCTGCCAGATCTAAAATTTCGATTTTCCGAAAAGAAAGCCGCAAAATATTCTGCTTCTCTAAGGCTTGTAATTCTTGGTTGACGGTTTGTCTGGAGCAGGTCAGCATTTGTGCCAATTGTTCTTGCGATAAATGAATGGTATTTGTTTCAATCATCAAATGATTGCCATAGCCATTTAAGATGAACATTAAGCGTTGTGCTAAACGCTGGGTCATGCTTTGAGTCTGAATTGAAATCAGTTCCAAAAAAGCAAAACGTAACTTTTGGCTGGTTAATTGCGCAATGTGATACCAAAAAACAGGATGTGCTGCGAGCAGCTTTTGAATGGCTGTACTTGGAATATGCAAGATCAGACTTTTTTGAATGGCGATGGCATCGTGCGAGCGAGGTTGGGCATCGACCAGTGAGATTTCGCCAAACCACATAATCGGCTCAACAATCGCCGCTACTGATTCTTTCCCCGCAATATCAATATAGCCTAAGCGAATAGCACCCTCTAAAACGGCATAGATCCCATTGAATGGGTCACCTGAATGAAAGATGGCTTGTTCCTTAGTAAAATGCTGTTGCACCGCATGGCTCACAATGAATTCCTTGAACAGTGAAGGCAATTGTGAAAACCACATGTTATTTTCTAAATGAGCAATATAAATGGGCGCGAGCACTTCAATTCCTTTTTGATGTGAGTTGTCATTTAGCCGACAACTTTGTCTTTGGTTTTTTTATATAGTGGAAGAATAAGTGTAACAAGGAAGAATAACATGACCAAATTAGAACAGCTGTTAAGTCAGTATGCAGCCTATCACCTAGATCACAAAAACATTTTGACCCATTTTGTGGGTATTCCTTTAATTGTCTTTGCGATTCTTTGTTTAACCGCAAGAGCCGGATTGATGCTGTCAGGAATGGAGCTGACCTTAGCCTTAGTGATTATTGTAGTCACCAGTATTTACTATTTTAGCCTCGATCGAATTTTTGCTTTGATTATGTTGATTGTTCTAATGGCTGCCTATCCCTTGGCTTTGAAAATTGCTCATTTGGAACTTGCTGCTTGGTTAAGCCTAAGTATTGGCATCTTCGTGGTCGGGTGGGTATTTCAGTTTGTAGGGCATTTTTTTGAGAAGAAAAAACCGGCATTTATGGATGATATTATTGGCTTAGCCATCGGTCCATTATTTGTTTTGGCGGAAATGGTGTTCATGCTCGGTTTTCGTAAAGACTTGGAAGGGCGGATTTTAGAACATGCCCGTGTATTACGCGCTGAAATGGATAGCAAACACATCTCTGCGACCTCACATTAATTAAATGATTGTATAGCTATAAAAAAGCCCCGAATGTGTCGGGGCTTTTTTAGTTTTAACGATTAAACATTAAAACGGAAGTGTAAAACATCACCGTCTTGAACGATGTAAGTTTTACCTTCTAAACGCCATTTACCGGCTTCTTTCGCCCCAGCTTCGCCGTTGTATTGTACGAAGTCATCATAAGCAATACATTCAGCGCGGATGAAGCCTTTTTCAAAGTCAGTGTGAATCACGCCAGCAGCTTGAGGTGCAGTTGCGCCCACTTTAACCGTCCATGCACGAACTTCTTGTACACCTGCAGTGAAGTAAGTTTGTAAGCCTAGAAGTGAATAACCTGCACGGATTACCACGTTAAGACCTGGTTCTTCCATGCCCATTGCTTCAAGGAATTCAGCGCGGTCTTCATCTTCAAGCAAAGAAATTTCTGCTTCAATCTGGTTGCACAGTGGAACCACAATCGCATTTTCTTCAGCCGCTAATTTTTTAACTGCATCTAAATGTGGATTGTTTTCAAAACCATCTTCAGCTACGTTGGCAATGTACATGGTTGGTTTTAAAGTCATTAAACCAAAACCACGAACCAATTTACGCTCATCATCATCAAGGTCAGCTGCACGCGCCGGTTTACCTTCATCAAGCAATGGCTGGATTTTTTCTAAAATAGCTTTGGTTGCAATCGCTTCTTTATCGCCACTTTTTGCAGATTTTGATAAACGAGTGATTGCTTTCGCAACAGCTTCAAGGTCAGCAAGTGCAAGTTCAGTATTGATGGTTGCGATGTCATCCAGCGGATCAATTTTACCATTCACGTGAATAACGTTTTCATCTTCAAAACAACGAACAACGTGTGCAATCGCATCGGTTTCACGGATGTTGGCAAGGAACTGGTTACCCAAGCCTTCACCTTTAGATGCACCCGCAACTAAACCGGCAATATCAACGAATTCCATTGCAGTTGGAACAACACGTTGTGGTTTAACGATTTCCGCAAGTTTGTCCATGCGTAGGTCAGGCACAGGTACGATGCCTGTATTTGGTTCAATGGTACAGAACGGGAAGTTTTCTGCAGCAATCGCAGCTTTAGTCAATGCATTGAAAAGTGTAGATTTACCAACGTTCGGCAAGCCGACAATACCGCAATTAAAACCCATGAAATGACTCACAAAGTATACTTTAAAAATTGTGGCTGATTTTACATGAAAGCCACCACAAAGTCAGGTCATGGCTTCCATGTTTATTGAAAACAACTGAAATGTATATCCTTTAAATTTTACGTTTGTCCAGTTGGTTGGCAAGGGTGTCACCCGTCGCTTGAATGAACATGACTAAAACAATCAGCACCACAATAACAGCAAGCATAATTTGCATATCAAAACGCTGATAACCATAACGGTAGGCAATATCTCCCAAACCGCCTGCACCAATGGCACCAGCAATCGCGGAGGAGTTAATCATGGTAACTAAAGTAACGGTAAATCCAGCCACAATACCGGGTAAGGCTTCGGGTAGAAGCACATGCCAAACAATTTGCTTGCGGTTACAGCCCATGGCTTGAGCGGCTTCAATTAAACCTTGATCGACCTCGCGCAAACTGACTTCGGCAATTCGTGCAAAGAAAGGTGTCGCGGCAAGGGTAAGGGGAACTACCGCTGCCCATACGCCATAACTGGTGCCAACAATGAGTCGAGTCAGTGGAATCAGTGCGACCATTAAAATCAGGAAGGGGATTGATCGAGTAATATTGACGATCCAACCCAATGACTGGTTAATGTTTTTCGATGGATAAATGCCGTGTTCCGAGGTATTGACCAAAATTACGGCCATCGGCAGACCAATCAGCAAGGCAAAAAATGCGGAAACACCGACCATCAATAAGGTATCGATGGTACCAGTAATCAACAGATCAATGAGTTGGTCGTGCATAGCCCAATACCTCTACATGTGCAATTTGGTTTTTTAATTGTTGCGTGAGTTGCTGGAGATCAATATCTAGATCAGCTACACCCACAATTAAAGTGCCCACCAAATGATTTTGGATGGTATCAATATGACTTTGATACAAATGGACCGAATGTCCAAAGCGATTTAGAATCTGCGCAAGGTCAGGTGAATGCTTGGCTTCACTGGCATATTTCAGTTTTAAAATAGTATGTGAAACTGTGTTGTCCTTTTCAGGATAAAGGGCAAATGGCAAATCCAGTTGTTCAAGATTGAGTAACTCTTGGGTAATGGCTTTTTCTGGATTGGAAAATACCGACCAGACTTGCCCCGACTCCACGATTTCACCTTTTTCAATCACCACCACTTGATCGCAGATTTCACGGATCACCTGCATTTCATGGGTAATCAGTACAATGGTAATACCCAGTTTCTGATTGATTTCTTTGAGCAGGGAAAGCACCACCGAGGTACTTTCAGGATCGAGTGCAGAAGTGGCTTCATCGCAGAGTAAAATTTCAGGATGACTGACCAAAGCGCGGGCAATCCCGACACGCTGTTTTTGCCCACCAGAAAGCTGTGACGGATAATGTTGCGCCTTATCGCTCAGCCCAACCAATTCCAGTACTTCATTGACGCGTTGTTCAATGTCCGCCTTATTAAAGTTTGAAATTTTTAAAGGCAGGGCGACATTTTCCCAAACAGTTTTTGCCGACATTAAATTAAAATGCTGGAAAATCATGCCAATTTTTTGGCGCAATTGAATTAAATCCTGATGATTTAATGTCGCTATTTCTTGTTCATGGATATGAATACTGCCTTCATTGGCCTGTTCTAATCCATTGAGGGTGCGAAGCAGGGACGATTTGCCTGCGCCACTTTTACCAATAATGCCCAGAATCTTGCCTTGTGGAATATCCAGATTAATATTCTTTAAGGCATGCACCTGTTTGTCCTGTACATCATAAAATTTATTCAAGTGCCGGATTTGAATATGCGGCACTGAAAAATCGATTTGTGAACCAAAACTCACCATGGTTATTCTCCTTATTTCCAGCCTTCGAACCACATGCCTTGCCCAAAATCTTTATTCAAAATTTCACGAACTTTGGCAGAGTTTTGGAATGCTTGGACAAAGGTGGCAAGTTTTTGGTCTTGATCCGGGTAGTCTTTACGCGTCACAAATAAAATGGCGTATTTTTTATTCACTGGATCAATAATTAGTGCTGAATTTGGGTCAGCGACTTTTGCCATTTTTAAGTAATGTGGAAAGCCCATAATCAGATCCGCTTCGTTATAGGCATGCGCTGTTTGTGGACCTTCAACTTCAATTAACTTGAGTTGTTTTGGGTTACTTGTGATGTCTTGCAGTGTGGTCAATTCATTGTTGACATCTTTTACAGAGAGCAAACCTGCACGAGCCAATAGCGTCAAGCCACGCGATAAGTTCACAGGATCATTCGGCACCACCACTTTGGCTTGATTTGGAATTTGATCAAGCGACTGATATTTTTTGGAATATAAGCCGACATGACTGCCAGAACCTTTGCCAAAAGCATGCAGGTTATAACCCGTTTCACGCACGGCATTGGCTAAGAACACACTCTGCTGAAAAAAGTTGGCATCAATATCACCGTTTTGAACCGCAACATTGGGTGCTTGCCAGTCTGAAAACTCGATCAGCTCGACATTAATGCCTTGGGCTTTAACCTCGTCAGCCACACTTTTTAAAAGTTCGGCATAGGGTGGGCTAATGCCAATTTTCAGTGTGTCACTGTGTGTGTTGCTGTTGATCCAGCGATAGCCTGTCAGTCCGGCCACCAGCGCAATCACCACTGCTGTGATGACCCAAAGTTTGGTATTGTTTTTAACTGTATTTGACATGATCTTATTTCCAGCCCGGGAACCAAAGTTTGGCACCGAAATCTGCATCCAAAGCCTGTTTCACTTTTGGAGAGTTTTGATAGATATCCACAAATTTCTTCAGCTTGTCATTTTTATCTTCGTAGTCATCACGCACTGCAAACAAAATGGCATAGCGTGTGTCAGCGTTAGAGTCAAATAACAAGGCTTGTTCAGGATCTGCTGTTTTGGCAAGACGTAAGTAGTGCGGGTAGCCAAAAGCCAGATCAACATCATCAATGGCACGCGCCGTTTGTGGGCCTTCCACTTCGACAAACTGTAATTTTTTAGGGTTGGTCACAATGTCTTTTAGACTAGATAAATAATTCTCTGGATCTTTAAGGGTAATTAACTGTGCTTGTTGTAAAAGTAGCAGCGCGCGCCCCTGATTCACTGGATCATTGGGAACGACCACTTTGGCATTGTCTTTTAACTCATCAAAGCTTTTGATTTTCTTTGAATACAAACCCACATGCGTTGCAGCACCTTTAGCGAATGCTTTGATTTTAAAGTCGGTTTCTTTTTTTGCGTTATCCAGGAAAGGCTGGTGCTGGAAGAAGTTGGCATCAATATCGCCATGGTTCAATGTGATATTAGGGGTGTTCCAGTCGGAAAATTCCACCAGTTTTACATTCAAGCCTTGTTGTTTGGCCTCATCTGCTGCGACCTGTAATGGTTTGGCAAATGATGGACTGATCCCAATCACAAGTTCATCTGAACCGGATTTCTTTTGTTGATTCCAGACCACCAGTCCAATAATGACTGCGGCAATAATCACCCCAATAATGGTGAATTTGGTTTTCGCTGTTTGTGCCATGTTGCACCTCAAAATTTATGCGGATTGTTTTTGCTTTAAGTTGGAATTCGAAGTTGAGGCGGAGCTTTGACATCGAAATTGCTGCACCGGATGTGAGGCAGACAGTCGGTCGCCTTGCTGAAAAAGTTTGTGTCTTAAACTGCCGTGTTCATATGCTGTTTTATAACGGCCGCGTTGTTGTAATTCGGGAATCACCAGTCGAATAAAATCATGATGCGATTCAGGTGCAACGGTACGGGTCAGGTTAAAACCATCGATTCCTGTTTCATCTATCAGTTGAATCAGTTTTTCAGCAACGGTCGCACCACTGCCGACAATTAAGGGATAACGTCCACCGAGGACATGCTGTGCTTTTAAATCATTTTTGCTGATTTTCTGTTCTTTAAACTTATTGTTGACCGAAACAATGCTGTTGGTCTTTTGATAGGGAATCGCTTCGTCATCGGCAAATTTGGACAGATCGATACCGACTGAACTGGAGAAGTGGGCGAGACCCGCTTCAGGACTGGCATAAGAGATGTATTCATCCAGTTTTTGTTGTGCCAGATCATCGGTTTCAGCAGTCACTACAGTAATACCAACAAAGATTTTAATGGCTTCTGGATCGCGTCCTTGTTCGGTCGCCTGCTGACGAATTTGATCGACCTGTTTTTTGATTTTTTCAGGTTGATCACCACCAATGAACATGCCTTCTGCATGCTGAGTCGCAAAAGCTAAACCACGAGGAGATGCACCTGCCTGGAATAAAACTGGGGTACGTTGAATAGAAGGTGCAACCTGAAATACACCCTGGCTTTGGTAAAACTGACCGTCATGCTGAACTGGATGCACTTTGGATGGATCGGTAAAAATACGATTCTGCTTATCTTTTAAGACCGCATCGTTTTCCCAAGAGCCTTCCCAGAATTTATAGCAAAGCTGTAAAAACTCTTCGGCTTGCTCATAGCGCAGGTCGTGGTCTTTCAATCCTTTTTCACCAATCAGACGTTGTGCACTGTCTAAGTAACCGGTGACAATGTTCCAGCCAATACGGCCATGGGTGAGATGATCAAGACTGGCGAAGCGGCGGGCGAACTGATAAGGCGATTCATAGCTTAAATTTACCGTAACTCCAAAGCCTAGATTTTGCGTTACGGCAGCCATAGCTGAAACCAAGGTTGTTGGATCATGGCTCGGCAACTGAATCGATTCCTTTAAGGTCAACTCAATGTCATTTTGATAGACATCATAGACACCAGTAATGTCGGCAATAAATAAACCATCAAACAGACCTTGTTCTAATGTTTTAGCCAAGTCTGTCCAATAACTGAGTTCATTAAAACGATGTGACTCATCACGTGGATGGGTCCACAAACCGTGATTGATATGACCAACACAGTTCATGTCAAAGGCATTGAGCAGGATTTTTTTTGCTGTATTTGGCGTTGAGGTTGTTGTCATTACAATGTCCCTCGACGTGGTGGCAATACACCATTTAACACATGATTGGCAATGAAATAATATTTCCAGCGAGAAGCATCATGAAGGGTATGCACACGGGCATTACGCCAGAAGCGGTCCAAGCCATCTTCACGTTGACTACCACGGCTGCCTGCCAGTTCAATCAGTTTTGAGGACGCTTTCAACGCTGTTTCAGTACTGTGTGCACGCACCTTTGCGACATCGATTGAAGCTTTGGCAATATTTTCAACAGTAGGTTGTGGCTTGGCTGCATCAATAGAACGAGCTGCTTGTTTCAGTAAAACTTCTGAAGCACGCACATCGGCAACAATGCGACCCAATTCAAACAGGGTGAGCGGATCATCGGTGGCTTTGTCGACACCTGAATCGATCCATGGACGTGCTTGACGCACGCGGATCAGAGTTTCTTCAAATGCAGCACGTGCAATACCGGTTTCAATCGCGGCATGCATAATTTGTGCAAAGGGTCCTGAAATCGTCGGCTGTGAATACGCAGTATCAAATGGAATAACATCTTCAGCTTCAACGAAAACATTATTAAATTTAACGGTGCCACTACCTGTGGTGCGCTGTCCAAAACCAGACCAGTCATCTACTAATTCCAGACCTTCACTTTGACGAGGAATAAAAGCCAGAAATTCACGGCCATGTTCGTCTTTCACCAAGGTTGGGATGCGATGTGCAAATAAGCTGCCGGTGCAATAAAACTTTTCACCATTGACCAAGAAACCGTGTTCAGTGGAGCTAATTGCGGTTTGCTTTTGTGCGGCATTCTTGGTTTTAAATTCTGCTAACGCATTACCAAAACGTGCACCTTTTAAAACTTCGGCATACAGTTTCTGCTTTTGCTGTTCTGTGCCGGTATTACGTAAAATTTCTAGGCCATAAAAATGATTTTGTGGAATTTGCCCAATTGAACCATCCACACCACTCATGAGCGCAATGACTTGAGCTACTGTATAGCTGGATACTTCTGCGCCACCATATTGCTTAGGCACAGTAATCGCCCATAAGCCGGATTGGCTGTACGCCTCAATTTCTTCAAAGGGTAAAATACGTTCAGCATCACGTTGCACAGCATTATTTTTAAACTGTTCTGCTAACGCATGTGCAATTTCCAATGCTTCAGTATCAGACTGAATAATATGTGCATGCGCCAATTGTTGCGCTTCAGACTGGCTAAGTTCTTGATATGAAGTCATGTTTTTACTCCTTAAATCCAGGCGTGACGGGCAGGTAATTTATGATTCAGGTAATAGTCACCTAAAGCATGCAATTTCCAGCGCACTGGGTCATGCAGGGTATGCACACGGGCATTGCGCCAATGTTGATCCAGATTATGCTGACTTAGACTTGAACGGCTGCCACCAAGTTCGAGTAGTTTTTCAGAGATGTGCAGCGCTGCATCATTGGCATAGATTTTTGCCTCAGCCACTAAAATTGAAGCTTTAGCCGCTTGTTCATCCGTTACAGCATCAAGTTGATCCAGTTCATCTAAATACTCAGCTGCTTCATCGAGTAATAAGATGGCAGCATCCAGTAATACATTCGATTTACCGATTTCTTGCAGGGTGTAATGTTCAAAGCTGGCTTTTTCGACATTGGCATCAATAATGGGGCGGGCTTTTTGTACCGCACTTAGCGTGTCGGCAAAAGCGGCTTCGGCAATACCGACATCAATTGCGACTTGCATCAGCTGTGAGTAAGCACCACGATAGCTTGGCGCATTGCCGAGTAGGCGTTCATCAAAAATTAAAAATGGGTCAACTTCAACATGATGGAGTTTAACGGTGCCGCTTGATGTGGTGCGCTGACCAAAACCATTCCAGTTATCAATGACTTCAACACCAGTCGCTTGATGATTGACTACCACCAAAACCACATGACCTTCAGGATGAATGGCTTTAATCGCAAGCCAGTGTGCAAAACTGCTGCCGGTAGAATAAAATTTTTCACCCTCTAAAAAATAATGACCATCTTCAATTGTTAAAAGCGTATTTAATGTTTTAGTGTCTTTGGTATGACGTTCTGGACCACCGTTGGCTAAGCGTTTGCCTTGTAAAATTTCATTAAAAATAAACGTCTTTTGCTGTTCTGTACCCATGATGTTAATCATGTTGAGCAGGGCAATCTGGTTTTGCGGAATTTGTCCCACACTGGAATCCGCTTTATTTAAAATGCGAAAAACATGCGCCAAGGTTTTATTGGACACAAAGGCACCACCAAAATTTTGCGGAATGCGAATTCCACCTAAGCCTTTTTGACTGAATAAATCAATTTCAGCAAACGGTAATTGACGTTTTTGATCACGTTCATTACGACCTTCCAAAGCAAAATCTGCAACTTGGTACGCTGCATTAATCGCATCTTTGTCATTTTCAACCACATGAACATTGTCAGAAATTAAATGAGACATAACGACATCCTAAATAGATATCAAAACGCTACAAGTAATTGGATTTAAAATTAAGCAATTGCTTTTGCAAAGCTTATGAAAAATGGTCTTTAAGATAAAAACTGCTAGTTTTTGAATGAATTTGAATAAGTTAAGTGTTTAAAAATCCACATGATTTGGTTTTGTTTAAGTTTTTATTTGAACTTTAATCTACGGGTTTATCTGCTTTAAAGATAATCAAGACAAAAAAATGTATAAAAATAAATAATCTAGCAGTAACGCTGTACTCAGGTTTTTGAATAAAAAGTGCATTGTATTTCTAGGGCAGGGTGACTAAAGTATCCGACTAAGGTCGATGGTTATCTTTATAACCAGAACTAAAAAAATAACTGCGGAGATTTTATGCGAACTTTATACCAGTTTCCCTTGTCTCATTTTTGTGAGAAAGCTCGCTGGTTGCTCGATCATAAAGAATTGGATTATGTAGCCCATAATCTGATCCCAGGGGTGCATCGTGCATTTGCACAATTAAAAACAGGGCAAAACCGTTTACCCATTTTACGTGACCAAGACCGCTGGATTGCTGATTCGACTGAAATTGCATTGTATTTGGATGAAGTTTATCCAGAACATTCTTTGCTACGAGCTGATTTACAACAGCGTGAGTTAGCTTTAGAAATTAATCATCAAGCCACAGAATTGGGGATGCATGTGCGTCGCTGGGGCTTAGCGCATACTTTGTCCGAAAGTGAAGAATCACTCGATATTCTGATTGGTGAAAAAGGCTATTTACGCCAATTTGAAAAATATTCAAAACCGATTATCAAAGCATTGCTTTCAAAAGGCTATCAACTGAATGCTGATAAAGTGGCTGAATCTAAACAACGAATGGATGCTTTAGTCGAGCTGCTGAATCAGCGTTTAATTGAAAATCATGGGCGTTATTTTGTTGGTGAGCGTTTAGGTTTGGCTGATATTGCTGTTTGTTCAATGCTTGCTCCACTTTTGGAAATTCCCGGTACGCCGTGGGAAAAAGAGCATGCTGAAGGGTTATCTGAAGAATTTAAAAAATATAAAGAGACTTTAACTGAATTGCCGATCGGGCAATATGTGTTGCGTATTTATCAGACCGAACGCAATGCCCGCGTGGATTGGCGCGGGGTCTAAATGTAATTTATAAAAATACGTGCTCTATAGTGCATATTTTTTGCTCACTCAATGGCTTACCAAAAACAGACTTAACCAAATACAATCGGCTGATCGAGTTCTAAACTTGGTGTTGAAGTCGGTAAAGATGTTGCATCGTAACTCGATAGCGTGCCGATACTCAAAATTTCGTGAATTGAGTCTGTGGTACCCGGGGTAATATTGCCTAAATCGATATTACCTAAACTATTGTTACCTTGTAATAAATCAGCAACGCTTAGTAAAGTCGTTGGAGTGTCGCCAATCAATTGACCAGCACCTTCGATAATGCCACCGAGATCCAGAGTGCTGCCATTATTGAGATTACCCAATAATCCACTCAAGTCTATACCATTTGAGCCGCCTTCACTGAGACTGCCAAGCAAGTCTGTGACGGCACCAATGTCAATGTTGTTTGAACCACCGATTAAGCCACCTACTAGTTGAGCAATATACTCGAACAGCTCAGCCTGATCTTAAAGTTAGTCCTAAAGTTAAATGATTTAAAAATAAAGATTTAATGAAAATTGCTACTGGTCATTTTTATAATTAAATGACCAGTAGCAATCTAACTCAGCATTAATCAAAAATTTCTTTATGAATTGAGCAAGCTTTTGGAAAATATTTTCAGAATATTAAAATTTTGTGAAAATAAATAATTATTGTATAACAGGGATAGCGCAATATTTTGCGCATCTATTGATTATTGAGAAAGAGTATAAAAATGGAACTGGATCGTTTCGATAAACAAATCCTGGAAATTTTGAATCAGGAAGATGTGAATTTAAATGAACTTTCAGAGCGAATTAATCTTTCTGTAAGTTCTGTGCATCGACGGATTAAGCATTTGATTGAAGCTAATATCATGACGCATTTAAAGCGTGATATTAATTATGCCAAGTTAGGTTTTAGCCTGCATGTTTTATTACAAGTGTCTTTAAATAAACATGATACCGATACTTTCGCAAAGTTTTTAGAAGAACTTGAAAGTATTCCGGAAGTGATTAATGCCTTTTTAGTGACAGGTCAATCTGCCGATTTTATTGTCGAAGTAGTTGCAAAAGATATGGAAAATTACAGTGAAATTCTTCTAAAACGTATTGGTAAAATTGAGCATGTCGTGGCACTGCATTCGAGCTTTGTCATTAAAGAATATAACGTGTTGAACTGTAGTGGCTTACTCAGTCGGGTGTAATAGCTTTTATTCAATCTATCACTTTAAAAATTGATCCTCTCATTCATCTCTGGTTTTAAAGATCAAAAAAACGCACCATGCGGTGCGTTTTAGATTTGAAAAAATATTAGGCTTCAAGTTGCTCTAATACTTCATCTGAAAATTCTACGTTGGTATAAACGTTTTGAACATCATCAAGATCTTCAAACATATCAATCATTTTCAAGATGAGTTTTGCTTGATCGATATCTGTGATTTCTGCTTTAGTAGATGGACTCATCACAACTTCAGCATTGTCAGATTTTAAACCTGCAGCAGATAAAGCATCCTGTACATCACCAAATGATTCAGGCGTGGTGATGACTAAAATTTCATCTTCACTCACTTCAATATCTTCAGCGCCCGCTTCTAAAGCCACGTCCATGATTTTATCTTCTAAAGAAACATCTTCAAAAGTAATTTCACCACGTTTAGTAAAGAGGTAAGCCACTGAACCTGCAGTACCTAAGTTACCATTGGTTTTAGAGAAGCAATGACGAACGTCAGGTACGGTACGGTTTAAATTGTCTGTCATTGTTTCGACTAGAACAGCTACGCCACCCACACCGTAACCTTCGTAAGTGACTTCTTTTAACTCGTCGTTATCTTCGCCACCAGCACCACGTTGAATGGCACGGTTGATCACATCACGTGTCATATTTACAGACAGTGCTTTTTCGACTACAGCGCGTAGACGAGGGTTACTTCCCACATCTGGACCGCCGAGTTTTGCAGCAGTTGTTAATTCACGAATGTATTTGGTAAAAACTTTACCACGGCTAGCATCTTGTTTTGCTTTGCGATGCTTAATATTGGCCCACTTGGAATGACCCGCCATGCGAAATATGCTCCTTGTAGATTGGCTTTATGCCTAATCGAATGTGTTAAATTCTACCATAAGCCCTTTTTTCTTAGAAAGGGCTGGCTTTGGAGTTTTTATACAAATGTGACTTAGTTTTTAGGTTCTGGAATCACAATATCCAAACCAACTTTATCTTTATAAAGTTGTTTAAGCAAAGCTAAGTCATGATTGATTTCAGTCGGGTATATTTTCCCTAAAATACCGCCTTGCTTGGTAGTTGAATTGGCATACATTAAAACGATAGGAACACCCGCTGCTTTGGCAATATGCCAAAAGCCGGTACGAATCGGTCTTCTTGTTTCACCTGGTTTTGCACGGGTGGCTTCAGGTGCAATCACAAGATTGAATTTTTCATTTTGCTGAAAATGCTCAACCATTAATGACACAATATCTTTATTGGATTTGCGATCGACTGCAATACCGCCAATCGCTTCTAATAATGGTTTCATTGGCCCCTTAAATAATTCTTTTTTAATCAGGGTATGAATTTTCATATCAAAAATTTGGAACAAAGCAAGAGACAGAACCGCATCCATCATCGATGTATGTTCAAAGCCAACAATGACTTGTTTATTCTCAAGTACATCTGGTTCAACATGATAAGTCCATCCCGCAAGTTTAAATGCAGATTCACCAAGAAATTTTTTTAACATAGGAGGAAATTAGACAATTCGAAAGTCAGCTAATTTCTGCTTGTTCGTATTTATAGTCAAGAGGCGATGTGTTTAAAGTGTACAAATAAATATTTTGTATATAGTTTTGGGAAATGGTCGCATTAATTGTTTTTATATCTAAATAGGTGTTAATAAATATATAAAATGTATCATTTAATATAAATTAAGAATTAATAATGGCTCAAAATAGCTATTCAGATCAAAAAATACCTATTAGACTTTTGTCGAAGATAAAAGCTTCTGAACAAATTGTTCAACTTCGCTTCTGTTTAATGAGGATTGAAAAGAATGATGTATTTTTCGACTTTTCTATTGGCGTTTGGGTTGTTTATGCTGGTTGTTGTATGGTCTTTAATCGAAATTCGCTTGGAATCTCGTAAAGGACGCAGTTTTGGCTCTGAAGTGGGCTGAAAATTAAACTTTTTTGAAAAGTTAATCACTCTGTTTTATTTTTACATTATTACTTAAAATAATGGTTGAATGATTAATTAAGACCTTATAAGTATAATTAAGTCATCATTTTATCATGTTGTATTGTTCAGCATTCAAGCTTCTTATGTGATAGTGAATGTGGTTTTATTGAATGAATGTATTTCTAAAATAGAAAAAATATCTACTTTTAATTTTAGCGATGAATTAAGAATTTATGAAAAATACAAGTCATAAAATAAGTGATAAAAACAATTGTTGTGTTACTGTGCAAGTGAAAGCAAAAACGCTTGTTTTTTGAAAAAATCTTCGTTAGTATTGCCTCGCTTGAACTTGTTGATATATAACAGTTTCAGCTTATAAGGGCCTATAGCTCAGTTGGTTAGAGCAGCGGACTCATAATCCGTTGGTCGACAGTTCAAGTCTGTCTGGGCCCACCAAATTTTATAATCATATAGTTTTATATAAGATCCAAGCCCTTAATTCTAAAAGAGTTAAGGGTTTTTTGTTGCTTGGGTACACGTACTAAAATCCAGTTTATATATCTCAATAATTTCAAAAAATTAATGACTGATGCCGTATATACGGCATTAAAACCAACAGAAAAAGAATATCGTGTATCTAGTGTATAAGTTCTTTATATGTGAATCACTCCAAAAGATGGTAAATCTTGGCAATATTGATTTAAAAATAATGCGAGTAAGTGGGGATGCTTAGAGCTAATCAAAATCTTTGTCTAAGTTGTTCTTGTTTTAAGCATTTTTTATAAATAGTCTGTAAAGACAGACAAAAGTTATCAATCTAACCAAATCACTCTATAATATCGCCCATCATTACAAGTGTCAGTCGTTCGGTGTGGTCACCAAACGCATGATGCGAGTTACTCTCTTTTTTAAGTCAATTCTTTCCGTGATTCGGCTTATGTTTCAATATTTAGAATCTTATGGGTCCACAGTGGCACATAAGAATAGTTAGGTGCCAGCATGGAAATCAAGGTCAATTATCTCGACAACCTTCGACAAGAAGCCAAGTTCGATGATTTTACGGTAATTGCCGACCAACCAATTCGTTATAAAGGTGATGGTTCAGCACCAGGGCCATTCGATTATTTTCTTGCATCTTCTGCTTTATGTGCCGCCTACTTTGTAAAGGTGTATTGTGCAGCGCGTGATATCCCGACCGATAATATTCGTCTGTCGCAAAACAACATTGTAGATCCAGAAAACCGCTACAAACAAATTTTTAAAATTCAGGTGGAACTACCTGCGGACATTTCAGAAAAAGACCGTCAAGGTATTTTGCGTTCAATTGACCGTTGTACGGTTAAAAAAGTGATCCAAACGGGTCCTGAATTTATCATCGAAGAAGTAGAAAGCATTGATGCTGATGCACAAGCTTTGTTGATGCCAAGTTTAGCGTCAGAAAGCAGTACCTTTATTCCCGGTAAAGATCTGCCATTAGAAGAAACCATTGCCAATATGTCGGGCATTTTGGCCGGTCTTGGCATGAAGATTGAAATCGCTTCATGGCGTAACATTGTGCCGAACGTGTGGTCTTTACATGTTCGTGATGCGCAATCACCAATGTGCTTTACCAACGGTAAAGGTTCAACCAAAGAAAGTGCGTTGGCTTCGGCACTTGGTGAATTCATTGAACGTCTAAACTGTAACTTTTTCTACAACGATCAGTTTTGGGGTGAAGACATTGCCAATGCTGAATTTGTACATTACCCAGATGAAAAATGGTTTAAGCCGGGTTCACAAGGTGAATTACCAAAAGAAATTTTGGATGAATATACTTTAGAGATTTACAATCCTGAAGATGAACTCCTCGGGACGCATTTGTACGACACCAACTCAGGCAATACCGAGCGTGGAATCTGTTCATTGCCATTCGTGCGTCATTCTGATGGCGAGGTGGTGTATTTCCCATCAAACCTGATTGAAAACTTGTACTTAAGTAACGGTATGAGTGCCGGGAATACCCTAGCTGAAGCACAAGTACAGTGTTTGTCTGAAATTTTTGAACGTGCGGTGAAACGTGAAATTTTAGAAGGCGAGATTGCACTTCCAGATGTGCCAGAAGATGTATTGGCGAAATATCCAGGCATTGTGGCGGGCATTAAAGGTTTGGAAGAGCAAGGTTTTCCGGTCTTGGTCAAAGATGCCTCATTGGGTGGGAAATATCCAGTGATGTGCGTGACCTTAATGAATCCACGTACTGGCGGTGTATTTGCCTCTTTTGGTGCACATCCAAAATTAGAAGTGGCTTTAGAACGTAGTTTGACTGAATTATTGCAAGGCCGTAGTTTTGAAGGTCTCAATGATTTACCAAAACCAACCTTTAGCAGCAATGCCGTCACTGAACCGAATAACTTCGTAGAGCACTTTATCGATTCAAGCGGGCTGGTGTCTTGGCGTTTCTTTAGCTCA
The DNA here is from genome assembly GCF_002135195.1 of Acinetobacter terrae. NCBI lineage: Bacteria > Pseudomonadati > Pseudomonadota > Gammaproteobacteria > Moraxellales > Moraxellaceae > Acinetobacter > Acinetobacter terrae. The sequence goes on along the minus strand of NZ_NEGF01000004.1, from coordinate 217,607 downwards.
AAATCTGATTATGAATTTGTTGAATGGGATTTTACTTCTGAGGGCGAAAATGCCAATGCGGAAGAAGCTGCAACCATGTTTGGTATTCTCGAAGAGATGGGCAAAGAAGTGTATATGGCGGTGTATCAGCATTTAGATGCAACTGCTTGCCGTATCTTAGTGCCAGGATATTCGGAAATTTATCTGGTTGAAGATCTTATTTGGGACAATACCAATAAAGCACTTCAGTTCCGCGAAGATATCTTAAATATCCATCGTTTGGATGATGAACAGCTAGAAGCCTTGGTTGAGCGTTTAGAAGAGTGTGAGTCTGATGATTACACCGATATCGTGACCTTAATTGGTATTGAATTTGATGACAATACCGTTTGGGGGCAGCTCACTATTCTGGAACTTAAGCTCCTTATTTATATTGCCTTACAGCAATTTGAAGAGGCGAAAGACTTAGTTGAACAATTCCTGCAATACAACACCAATACGGTTGAACGTGGTTTATTCTACCAATGCTTAAATGTCATTCTGGAAGTTGAACTCGATGACGATATGGATTTGGATGATTATGAAACCAATTTCCGTCGTATGTTCGGTGATGAACGGATGGATGCCGTGATTGGTTCTATGGATGGCAGTATCCGCTTCCATGGTTTAACTGAAACCAGTATCAAACTGGAAGGCCTAGACCGTCATTTACGTCTGATTGATAGTTATAAAAAGCTCCATGCAGCACGGAAGAAGTTTGTAGCTGTATCAGAATAGAAATTATGCAGGCTGGAGCCATTATGAATATTACCGAGTTGCTCCTATGCTGTTGATGTGAAATGAAATAGATTTAAGAAGTGCTATCTATTTTCTATTCTAAGCGCCTGTGTATCAGCAATAAGCCGAATGACTCAAATCATTCGGCTTATTTTTTGTATTTATCAATATAATTTTTTAAATACAATGAGGTGGGAGATACTTCTTGCCTGTGTCGGTCTGTCAAATATTAAACCTCATAAACCTTTTTGTTTATGGGGGGATGACCTTATTTAACCGAGTATTAAAAGTAAGTCATTATTTAAAAAGAGTATTAATTTTAGCTTTATTTTTGTAATTTGCTCTAAAAATTGTTGCTAAGTTATTTGAATTATCCAGAAAATGTGTTAATAAATAGGGGTGATGTTTTTTTAATCACATAGTGATTTCAGGATGAAATGTATTTTAAAAAAAACTGAATTTTAAAAACAATCAAAAAGGAGTTTAGAAAATGCTTCAATTGCTTATGAAATTATTTTGTTTACATGTTTATGAATATGAGCACATGGAAGAAATTGGGGAACATTATAAGGAATGCAGAAAGTGTGGAGATAAGCCGCTCTAATTGAATTCTATTTATAATAAAGAAGTGGGCTTTATGCTCACTTCTTTGTTTTCAGCGCAAAATTAGTAATAATTGATAAGTAAAACTTTTTACTTAGGCAAGGCTAAGGCCAATGAACAAAGATTTTAAAGCAAAAACTTATATTGTAGATGAGCATCTGGAAGATACATTAACGTGGTTGTGTCATCATCAAGACAGTTTTGATTCATTTACTTATGATGCAATTACTCAAGAATTGGCGGTGAATCATGCTAATGGTATGGACATCATTCGGGTGGGAGATTATCTGAATGCGAGTTATGGCATTTTAATTACCGCACATAATTTTGCAGAGTAATGTTGCAGAATAATTTTTCCGAAGAAAAAAAGCCCAATGAGGGCTTTTTTATCAACGATCAGAATGAGTCATTTAACTCGTCATGGCATCTACTGATAATTCTTTAATACTTGGTTTGGCTTTTTCTGCTACCAAGCCTAACCTATCAAATAACTGTTTGTCTTTACCTTCACCCGCATTCGGGGTAGTCAAAAGCTTTTCACCCGAGAATAATGAGTTTGCACCCGCCATGAAGGCCAAGGCTTGATCGGCATCAGACAAAGACTCGCGACCTGCAGAGAGACGAATATAGCTCTTTGGCATAATAATACGTGCTACAGCAATGGTGCGAATCCATTCGGTTATATCAAGTTTTTCTACATCTGCAAGAGGAGTACCTTCAATAGGAACCAGCATATTGATAGGTACAGATTCAGGATGAATCGGCAACGTTGCGAGTTCGTACAAAAGACCAATCCGATCTTTACTGTTTTCACCTAAGCCAACAATCCCACCACTACAGACTTTCATACCCGCTTGACGGACATGATCCAAAGTATTTAAACGATCATCATAAGAGCGTGTGGTAATAACATTGGGATAATATTCGCGAGAGGTGTCGAGGTTATGGTTGTAATAGTCTAAACCCGCTTCACTCAGGCGTTCGGCTTGCGATTGATTAAGCATCCCTAAAGTCATACAGGTTTCTAAGCCAAGTGCTTTCACTTCGCTGACCATTTCTAACACATAAGGCATATCGCGTTCATGTGGATTACGCCAAGCTGCACCCATACAGAAACGTGAAGAACCTGAAGCAAGCGCTTCTTTGGCTTCTTGAATCACTTTATCGACAGCAATACGTTTTTCAGCTTCAAGTTTTGAATCATAACGCGCTGACTGTGAACAATATTTACAATCTTCAGGGCATTTACCTGTTTTAATTGAAAGTAATGTGCTGACTTGAATGGTATTTGGATCAAAGTGTTCACGATGAATGCGCTGTGCTTCAAAAACTAAATCTAAAAAAGGCTGATTATATAAAGCCTGAATTTCGTCACGTGTCCAGTCATTACGTACATTCATTGGTGAAAATCCATAATCATCATTATTTATTATTTTTTATCATACCTAATTTATGTGAAATCAAAAGGCATAAAAAGCCAAATTTGATGGTATCTATCGATTAATTTGAAATGAATTTTATAAATATAAGATTGTATATTTAGTTACAAACTAACTTGAATTGCTGTGAATATAGTTACAAAGTTTTTTATAATATTTTTTAGTTTGCATTGAACTGGACGCTAATTTTTTTATAAGACTGAAACTTTGCGCATATCTAGAAAAGTGGAATTTAAGAAAATATCTTACAATAAGTTAACTCCTTCATTAGATTTAGTCACTTGTTCCTGAATTGCCCAATCAATATGGACTTGCACAATCTCATCATGCGAATCACGCGTTTGCTTTAAAGTTTCAATAATTTCATGAGAAAATGGTGCATTTCCCAAACCAATCGCAATATTTCGCATAAAGCTTTGATAACCGGTACGTCGTATTGGACTGCCTTCAGTCTTGGCTAAAAAGGTCGCTTCATCCCAGTGCCATAAATTCAGTAAATTGATCTGATCTAAACCATGGCGTGGATTAAAATCTTCAATCGTGGCTTTCTTGGCAAAACTATTCCAAGGACAAATCAGTTGACAATCATCACAGCCAAAAACACGATTCCCAATACCACGACGTAATTCTTCAGCAATGATGCCTTTATATTCAATGGTTAAATAAGCAATACATTTACGCGCATCGAGCATATAAGGTTCAACAATGGCTTGGGTGGGGCAAATGTCGATACAGGCTGTGCAAGAGCCGCAATGCTTGGTTGCAGGCGAGTCGAAGGGCAAATCCAGCGAAGTAAAGAGTTCACCCAAAACAAAAAAGGAACCTGATTTTTTCTGAATCAATAAGGTATGTTTACCTGTCCAGCCCATACCGGCATTTTCTGCCAAAGATTTTTCAAATACTGGCGCAGAGTCAGCAAAAGGGCGTGATTCAAAATCCCCCACTTTTTCTCGAATTAAAGTGGCTAAAGTCTTTAAACGACCGCGCATGGTTTTATGGTAATCGCGACCTCGGGCATAGCGTGCAATGATGGCTGCATTAGGCTCATCCGGTACATAACGCGGTTTAGGCGTTTCGACCAAATAGTTCATTCGTACGCAAATAATGCTTTTAGTACCGGGAACCAGCAAAGTTGGATCAGCACGTTTTTCTAAATTTTCTTCCAGAAACTTCATATCGCCATGATAACCGCGCTTTAAATATTCTTTAAAACGTGGCAATTCTTCTTGAGCATCTGGTTTGGCAATGACACAATCACTGAAGCCTAATTGCAAAGCTTGAGCTTTAATCCACGCTTTTAGCGCTTCAGGATCATATTGATCTAAAGGTATTTTCTGTGACGGTGTGGATGTTGCCATAATTTAACAAGAAGAGAAGAACAATGCGTCAGCCAGTTTATCATAGCCAAAGTATTCAAGCATGGGAGCAACGCTGGTTTGCCAAGCAAAACAGTTCTTATGCGTTAATGCAGCAAGTCGCCTGGATGATTGCGCAGCGTCTAGTTCCCATTTTTCAGCAACAGCAAATAAAAAAAATCGCGGTGTGTTGTGGGCAAGGCAATAATGCAGGTGATGGATATCTAACGGCTAAATATTTAAAACAAGCCGGTTTTAATGTCGAGATTTATGCCGCCGAATTAGGTGCTTCAAAAGATTTACACAGTGCGTATCAAGAAGCTGTAACTGCAGAAATAAAAATCCATTCAGGTTTTGAATTTCCAAAACAATATGACTGCTATATCGATGCTTTGTTTGGCATTGGTTTAAATCGTGAACTCGGTGCTGATTGGCAGCAGATTATTCATAATATTAATGTTCAGTCTGGTTTGAAAATTGCCATTGATGTTCCAAGCGGTTTACAGGCCAATACTGGTCAGCCATTACCGTGTGCGATCAAAGCCGATTACACCTATTCGGCTTTAGGTTTAAAAGCTGGGCTATTTACCGGACAAGGGAAAGAATTTGCAGGACAGGTTGATGTCATTTCCCTGATTCCTATAGATGAAGATTTAAATCCAAGCGCTCAACTTTCAGCAATGACGATTTTACTTCCACAACGAAAAGCTTTTGGGAATAAAGGTAGCTATGGTCATGTACTCGTCGTTGGTGGACATGTGGATATGGGCGGTGCGGTCATGATGGCAGCCGAATCTGCTTATAGTGCAGGTGCGGGGAAAGTCACGATTGTCTGCCATGAAAAACATCACACGGCGATTTTGGCACGCTCACCGAATATTATGCTGCGTGATATCAATGCCTTGACCAAAACAGAAATTCAACAATTATTAGATCATGTCGATGCGGTCAGTTTTGGTATGGGTTTAGGACGTGATCCCTGGTCTGAACAACAATTTTTTAAATGGTTCCCGAAGCTCAATACAGCTGAACATTTACATGCGGTGCTCGATGCTGATGCGTTATGGTTTTTAGCTGAGCATCCTGAATTATTAAAAGCAGATTCTTACGCGACACCGCATCCGGGTGAAGCTGCAAAACTTCTACATTGTTCTGTGAAAGAAATTGAAAATGATCGCGTTGCAGCGATTCATCAACTTCAGGAAAAATACGCAGGGCAGTGGGTGCTCAAAGGTGCAGGCAGTTTGATTTTAGAAGATCAGCTCTGGATTTGTACCGCCGGCAATGCGGGGATGGGAACGGGCGGCATGGGTGATGTGCTGGCAGGTATGGTGGCCAGTTTGAAAGCACAATTTTCCGGGCAAATTCATCTGCATGAAATCGTCACTTTACATGCTTTGGCAGGGGATTGGCTGGCGACAAAAGGGATGCGTGGTGTGCAGGCTCATCATATGCATGAAGCGATTTATCATGTGGTCAATGGAAGTCATGATGAATAAGGCCATCAAATTAATCATTCATGGCAAAGTACAAGGTGTGGGCTACCGCCGCTGGTTTGAACAGCATGCTTTAGAATTAGAACTTAAAGGCTATGTAAAAAATCTGGATAGCGGTGAAGTTGAAGCAGTCATTGTTGGTACGGAATATCAGCTCCACACAATCATTGAACGTAGTTATATTGGCCCATCACGTGCCGAAGTTTCAAAGATTATTCAAATCGAATTTGATCAAAAACAGGATTTTATTGCATTTAAAATGTTGCGATAAATAGGACGTTGATAAAAACAAAAATATAGGCTGGAAATGATGGACAAATATCTGGTTGTGGCGATTGTGATCGCAATTTGCATTGTTATGGTGATTTACACACAACGTGGTGGTTCGAGTTCAAGTCGCTCAGGCAATACCTCATTTAAGGATATCGTACAAAAAGAATTCATGAAATATAAAGTCATTGAAAGGAATCAAACCATTATGATTTGCGAAATTAATCATCGCAATGAACCGGATGAACTGGTTTTGATCCGGATTGATCCCAATCAGAAAAAGAATATAAGAAATTTCGGCCGGAGAGTTACTTTTACTTATCCCAAGCAACCCTCGATTGGTGAAATGCGTAAAGATTTCGCGCCGTATCTTTAAATATTCTACTTATCTTCTTCTAACGGTACGGCTACGACCACGTGCCATACCACCTAGAGCATTGAGTACTGCCATTTTACTCATACTGCCTGAAGCGTGGGCATGGCAAATCGCAGCAGCCAAGGCATCGGCAGCATCTTGTTGCGGCTTAATGCTTAAATTTAAAATACGCATGACCATCATCTGAACTTGTTCTTTATCTGCCGCACCATAACCCACCACGGATTGCTTAATTTGTCGTGCTGTATATTCCGCCACTTGTAAGTCTAGATTTACCAATGCAGCAATGGCAGCGCCACGAGCTTGTCCCAACTTTAGCGCAGAGTCGGGGTTTTGTGCCATAAAGACTTGTTCGACTGCCGCTTCGGTAGGACCATGAAATTTAACAATACGTTCCACACCTGCAAAAATACGTTTTAAGCGTTCAGGCATTTCCGGGGTTTCGGTACGAATGGTTCCTGCATCTACAAAAGTCAATTTTTGCCCATTTTTTTCGATAATACCGTAGCCTGTCATGCGAGAACCCGGATCGATACCAATAATTAATGACATATAAAGACTTTAAAAATAGAATAATGCCCATATTGTTACATAAGCGTATCAAAAAAGCTTGATCGTGATTAAGCGCTTGAATATTGCACCCTATTTATTTTATTGAGATTTGATTAATTTTTATGAAATTATTTCTTATTGTTTTGGCTGGCTTAATCCTTGAAGTCTTTGTCTGGATTGGCGTGGGTGACCTCGTCGGCAGCATGTGGTACGTATTTTTCTGGTTTGTTGCTGCATTTTTCATCGGGATCAATATGATCCGTACCCATGCGTCTGGTCTGCAACAAATGAAACAAGGTCAAATGGCCATGGACCCAAGTCTAAGCAATAATTTACCTAAAATTATTGCGGGTTTGTTGTTACTGATTCCAGGCTTAATCACTGATGTACTTGCACTGTTAATACTCATTCCACCAGTACAACAAGCTTTGAAAGCTGTGGCAATGAAAACCATGATGAAACGTCAACAGGCCATGATGGAAAAAATGATGGGTGGTATGGGGAATATGGGAGGCATGGGCGATGCAGGTGCTCAAGGTCAAAATTCATTTGCGGATATCATGCGTCAAATGCAAGAGATGCAACAGCAAGGTGGGACACCGCGTCATGACTCTAGCATTATTGATGGTGAAGCACGTGAAGTAATGCCAGATGCGAAAAAAATTGAAATGAAAGATGTGAATAAATAAGTTTATTGATCTATATTTTTTTAAAGCCGAATCCTGATGATTCGGCTTTTTTATGCTTTCTATATTTGTATTAAAGGTAGGGCGTGAGACATGCAAAAAATTGAACAAACGATATAATACGTTTTTTTAAAATCTCCTCTATTTCTATGTCATTGCTTTTGACCATTTGTGCACTGCATTTTGTTGCACAGCTTAGCCCCGGGCCGGATGTTCTACTGATTGCTAAAAGTTCAGCATCGACTTCAAGAGCCAACACTTTAAAAATTATTTTCGGTATTTCAGTCGGTATTGTGGTTTGGGTGGTGCTGACCCTACTTGGCTTTACTGTGCTGATAGAACAATTTCCATGGATACAACAGGTTTTAATGTTGATTGGTGGACTGTTTTTGGCTCGCATGGGTTGGGCAATGTTGAATGGGGGGTTAAAAACCCTTAAAAAAGAAACAAATCTGGATGATGCTCAACAACACACTGCACCTGATGCTAAAAACCATTTTTTATTGGGATTGTTTACCAATTTATCCAATCCTAAGACTCTGATTTATTTTAGTAGCGTCTTTTCTTTAGCTTTAAGTTCATCCGCATCGACCCATTTAAAAACCCAACTTGCAGTGATTATTCCTCTGCAAACCTTTTTGGTTTTTGCATTGTTCATGCTAATTATGTCGATGCCAAAAATCAAAGCTGCTTATCAGCGTTCAGGGAGTTATATCGATATTATTTCGGGGGGATTATTCCTGATTTTTGCACTCTGGTTAGCGGTTGATGCATTAGCGATGTTTTAGTCTTTTTTGACGGAATCATCCGTGAGTGGTGTAGATGGGGGTGTAGCAGGACGTACTTCCTCATTTTTTTCGCCTTGAGAATAGCGATTGGGTTTTAAGGTTGTTTCAGTATTTTCTGAACCTTTGTAGCTGCGGCTACGGTTGGCACGTTCACGTAAGCCACCCTTTTTAATCAGTTGAACCATCATACACTCCAGATTATTGCCTGCTATTTTAACTAAAAACATGAGCATGATGTGGATCTTAAACGCACCAATTTAATTTTTGACTAATTCCATTTTTGTTACAAAGAATGTCAGTTTGTTTTAATTAGAAAAGAGATTTTTTATTAAAAATAAATAGATTAAATAAATAATGAAAAAGATTTATATTTTGGTCAATTTTAGTTATTGATAAATAGCCTTGTATCTAGCTAAAGACTCACATAAGATCTTATTGATATTACCCTCCATCAAACAATATGGTGGAAATATAAAAACAAGAATGTGCGTAATGTAGGAGCATGGCTATGCTATATCAATATCATTGTGCTTGTTGTGATCAAGTCGTTGATTCGACTCATAAAGAATGCACAAATTGCGGTTCACATAATATTAAAAGCCCGTATGGTTTCTGGATTTTTTGTGTTTTAAGCTGCTTGGCAGCAGTCATCATCTTTAAAATCGTTCATGTCTATTTACAGGATCATCAAGAAACGCCTGTGCAAATTTCATTATTAGAAATTCTACAACAGGGAGGAAAAACGAAATAATGATTTTTTACGTAAAAAAAGCCCACAGATGTGGGCTTTTTTATGAAAAAATTACAGTCCGGCAGAGGCTTTAAGCGCTTCCACTTTATCCGTTTTTTCCCAAGTAAATGCAGTGTCTGAACCTTCACGACCAAAATGACCATAAGCAGCAGTTTGCTTATACATCGGTTGAATCAGGTCTAGCATGCGGGTAATGCCGTATGGACGTAAGTCGAAGTGTTCACGAACCAATTGAATGATTAATTCTTCAGATACTTTTGCTGTATTGAAGGTATTGATTGAAATTGAAGTTGGCTCTGCAACACCAATTGCATAAGACACCTGAATTTCACATTTATCAGCAAGACCAGCAGCAACAATGTTTTTCGCTACATAACGACCTGCATAAGCAGCAGAACGGTCAACTTTAGATGGGTCTTTACCAGAGAAAGCACCACCACCGTGACGTGCCATACCACCGTAAGTATCTACAATGATTTTACGACCAGTCAAACCACAGTCACCTACAGGACCGCCAATCACAAACATCCCGGTTGGGTTGATGTGGAATTTGGTGTCTGCATGGAACATGTCAGCAGGAATCACTTTTTTCACGATTTCTTCAATCACAGCTTCTTTAAGATTTGCTTGTGAAATTTCAGGATCGTGTTGGGTAGACAATACCACCGCGTCTAAACGAACAGGCATGCCATTTTCATATGCAAAAGTCACCTGACTTTTCGCATCTGGACGTAACCAAGGTAAACGGCCATTACGGCGTAGTTCAGCCTGTTTTTCCATTAAGCGATGTGCATAAGAAATAGGAGCAGGCATTAAAACGTCAGTTTCGCGGCTTGCATAACCAAACATCAAGCCTTGGTCGCCCGCACCTTGATCTTCAGGTTTTTGACGGTCAACACCTTGAGCAATTTCAGGAGACTGTTTACCAATCATGTTGATGACAGCACAGGTTGAACCATCAAAACCAAGGTCAGAATGGTGATAACCAATTCCATTTACGGTTTGACGTACAATTGCTTCGAAGTCAACATTTGCAGTTGTTGTGATTTCACCGGCAAGTACTACCGCACCCGTTTTTACAAGCGTTTCACAAGCAACCCGTGCATATGGGTCTTCTGTTAATATTGCATCCAAAATAGCGTCACTGATTTGGTCAGCCATTTTATCCGGATGGCCTTCGCTTACAGATTCCGAGGTAAATACAGCGTACTCGCGCATAAGTCCTATCACAGTTAATTTTAAAGACCCGATATGTTACATCGAGTTAGACTTTTGGACTAGTTCTACACGACCAAAATGACTGAAATTATTTCAATTTCACGACTTTTTAATTGATATATGCATCTAAAAAACTGATAAGCAGAAGAAATTCGGCTTTAAAGTTGGAATTTCCGATATGAAAATTTTTATAGCGCATAGATTTAGTCAGTGAGTCAAAGTGTATTGATTGAGGATGAAAATATTATTAATAGGATTGCATGTTAAAGTTTATGTATAAAAATAATTATAATTATCAATATTTTAATTGGAGTAAATTGTGTTTCATTATTGTTTTAAGATCACTCTATTCAACTTATATAAGCAATAAAAATAGTCACAAAATATCGATTTAAAATAATTATATTTTTCATTAAATATTTCCAAAGATGAATTTTATTCAACTTTTGTATCTACTGGGTGTTAATTGACCAATTTCATTTAATAAAACTTTACTGACACCATCATGTGAGGGAAATTCATCCATTCATAGCTCAAAAAAAAAATGATTCCTTGGATAAGTGAAATATTTGAATAATGTTCTGACTCAATAAATGAAGCTGACTTATCGTTAAAATATTATTTATGAGTTTTAAATTAAATAAATCATGACTTTTACTTAGCTGCTAAATACTTAAAAGCGATGTGAAATTGAACGCTGCCTGCATTTAAATATGTCTAGTCACGAATAAATAGTGAAATGTTGACTATTAGGCTTTACCCCTTGCTGTTTTTTTAAGACAATATAGCCAGCTTTGAATTTTCCTATTCATCATCTTCTTTAAACGATTTAGTTGGACTCTGACCTATGACAACCCCGCTTAATGAACGTCGTATTGCAAACGCAATTCGTGTATTGGCAATGGATGCTGTGCAAAAAGCAAATTCAGGACATCCAGGTGCTCCAATGGGGATGGCAGATATCGCTGATGTAGTATGGCGTGAATTTTTAAATCATAACCCAACAAATCCACAATGGGCCAACCGTGACCGTTTCGTATTATCGAATGGCCATGGCTCAATGCTTCAATATGCATTATTACATTTAACCGGTTATGACCTTTCAATTGCGGATCTTCAACAATTCCGTCAATTACATTCTAAAACGCCTGGTCACCCTGAATTGGGTTATGCACCAGGGATTGAAACTACAACTGGTCCACTCGGTCAGGGTATTGCCAATGCAGTTGGTTTTGCTTTAGCTGAAAAAACGTTAGCAGCACAATTTAACAAAGACGACATTAAAGTTGTTGACCATTTCACTTACTGTTTCCTCGGTGATGGTTGCTTAATGGAAGGTGTTTCACACGAAGCATGTTCATTGGCAGGTACTTTAGGTCTGGGTAAGTTGATTGCTTACTATGACGACAACGGCATTTCAATTGATGGTGAAGTTGAAGGTTGGTTCTCTGACGATACAGAACAACGTTTCCATGCGTATGGCTGGCAAGTGATTAAAGTTGATGGACATGATGCTGATGCAATCCGTCAAGCAACTTTAGATGCAAAAGCTGAAACTGCTAAACCAACTTTAATCATCTGTAAAACAGTGATTGGTTTAGGTTCACCAAACAAACAAGGTAAAGAAGATTGCCACGGTGCGCCGTTAGGTAATGATGAAATTGCTTTAACCCGTGAAGCCTTAGGCTGGAAAGAAGAAGCATTTGTTATTCCTGCAGACGTATATGCTGCTTGGGATGCAAAAGACAAAGGTGCTAAATCTGAAGCTGCCTGGAATGAAGTATTTGCTGCATATGCTGCTAAATACCCAACTGAAGCTGCTGAGCTTAAACGTCGTATCTCAGGTGATTTACCTGCTGACTTCGTTGCAAATGCAGATGCATATATTGCTGAAGTGAATGCAAAAGCTGAAACTGTTGCGACGCGTAAAGCGAGCCAAGCTGCGATTCAAGCATTTGCTCCACAACTTCCTGAAATTTTAGGTGGTTCTGCGGATCTTGCAGGGTCTAACCTGACGCTTTGGAAAGGCGCACAAGGCGTTCAGGACAATCCAGCAGGTAACTACGTTCACTACGGTGTACGTGAGTTCGGTATGACTGCAATTGCCAATGGTGTTGCACTTCACGGTGGTTTCATCCCTTACGTAGCAACATTCTTGATGTTTATGGAATATGCACGTAATGCAGTACGTATGTCTGCATTGATGAAACAACGTGTGATTCATGTTTATACCCATGACTCAATTGGTCTGGGTGAAGATGGTCCTACACATCAACCTGTAGAACAGATTGCCTCTTTACGTGGCACGCCAAACTTAAACACTTGGCGTCCATGTGACACCGTGGAAGCCGCGATTTCTTGGAAATCTGCACTTTTACGTTCTGAAGGTCCAACTGCATTGATCTTCTCTCGTCAAAACTTGCCATTCCAAACGCGTACTGATGCTCAAATTGCTGATGTTGCCAAAGGTGCTTATGTATTGGCTGAAGAAAAAGGCGAATTAAAAGCAATCATCATTGCAACAGGTTCTGAAGTATCTCTTGCGATGGAAGCGTATGCACAACTTGAAGGTGTGCGTGTTGTTTCTATGCCATGTGCTGAAGAATTCGTTAAACAGGATGCGGCTTACCGTGAAGCGGTGCTTCCATCTCACATCCGTGCGCGTGTAGCTGTTGAAGCTGCGCATGTGGATTACTGGTGGAAATTTGTAGGTCTTGACGGTCGTGTGATCGGTATGACGACTTACGGTGAATCTGCACCTGCGAAAGATTTATACCAATACTTCGGTATTACAACTGATGCTGTCGTTGCTGCTGTAAAAGAAATTACTGCTTAATTTTAAAAGATTAATTCAGTTAAAAACGCCCCATAGGGGGCGTTTTTATTTTGATAAATTTTTAACGATATTGTTCTAGCAGTTTTTACGAATAAGTATATAGTGATGCCATTCATTGAGTATTCATTTTGAGATGGCATTTATTCAGCATAAGTGAGGAAAATATGAGCCTTTATAACCAAATTAGTGATGAAATCACTTTAATGGAACCAGGTGAGCAAAAGTGGATCGGTCAGGATCTCCCCCTAGAAAGCATGATGGCCGTAGTATTGATGCTGAAAGAACTGGACGAAGAAAAAGTGATTAAAGTACGTCGCCAAAACCGTGAAAAGCACACTGGCTTAAAACAAGTCGATCGTGTCCTGGTTGAAAAGTTGTAAAAGATTAATCATCTTTAAAAGCCCCACATGGGGCTTTAATTGTTTTAGCGATGTAGTGAAAATCTTAGATCGCTTTTGGATGGTTCATCAGTTTAAATTGAAATAGATCAAGTCAGTCCATTGTCAGCAGGGCAGCATGATCCACTTTCCATATAAAGCCCCTAAACTGTGTGTTTTTTGTATTAAATGATTCGAAAATTATTAAAAAAATAATGAAAATCAGGCACTGAGACAGAATAATAAAAGTTGATTAAAAATAATTTATTAAATTTATCAATTATTTAGCATTAATGTATTTATATTGATACCGGATTGATCTGCAAAGCCAAGTGATTGTTCTATTCTTGCAACATATCGTTTTATCTATACCAGTGAATTAAGATAAGAAACCTATAAACTAACAACCATTCCGAAGCGAGATAAAAACACATGAATTTCAAAGCAATAACTTTAGGTTTGGCGGTTGCATCAGTTGCAACTTTATCGTTGGCAAAACCCGTTGCTTACCAAATTGATCCAACCCACTCAGCAACCGTTTTCTCTTGGAGCCACTTTGGTTTCTCTACACCATCTGCGAACTTTTCTGACATTCAAGGTACGATTAACGTCGATAATGCAAAACCTGCCAATTCCTCTGTAAATGTTAATATTCCAGTATCAAGCATCAATACTAATGTAAAAGCATTGGATGAGCATATTCAAACTGCAGAATTCTTTGATGTTGCCAAATATCCGAACATCACTTTTAAAAGTACCAAAGTTCAGGCTTTAGGTAAAAACAAATACAGAATCACTGGTAATTTAACCGTGAAAGATGTGACTAAACCTGTAGTTTTAGATGCTGTATTAAATAAACAAGCCGTGCATCCAATGACTAAACTGCAAACTGTTGGTTTCAATGCAACCACTTCATTTAACCGTTCAGCCTTTGGTGTTGGCGGTTATGTTCCAAATGTGGGCGATAAGGTTACTGTAAATATCACCACTGAAGCCTCAGTTCCTGCAAAAAAATAAGCCTAAAATGTTCTAAAAAAGCACCATTTTGATGGTGCTTTTTTTATTGAATGCTTAATCTCGATTCAGAATTAAATAACAACCAAAACTGATAAAAATGCCACCCGTTAAACCATCGATCCAGTTGCTGAAGCGTTGGTAATAGGCATTCATTTTTTGCCAGGAAAATAAATAAGCCACTAAAGCAAACCAGACTAAACTTTCAATCCAAATCAGAAAAAGTAATGAGCTTTGTGTGCTTAATGGTGCATCGGTATTGATTGCTAAGGCAAAAACACTACTGAAATACACCAGTGCTTTAGGGTTTGCCATATTGGTCAGAAAACCTTGAACTAACAGTGTGCTGTGTGATTTTTGCGGTAGAATTTCATTCTGCTTTTTTGAGATAGACGCCAGATTTTTATTGAAAGCGGATTTCAGCAATTGTATCCCTAAATAAAGCAGGTATAGACCGCCAAAAATCATCAGCACCTGCTGCAGCCAGGCAATTTTATGAAATAAAAAATGTAGACCACTGATCGCACAAATAGACCAGACTAAAATGCTCAGTGAAATACCTAAGGCAGCAAAGAGGGCGTGCGATCTGGATTGACTAATTGCACTTTGAGTAACGAAGAAAAAATCTGGACCGGGACTGATCAAAGCAAAGAAATGAATTACTGCAATACTGATTAAGGGTGTCATCATCAGAGACTTATATAAATGAATGACACCCTTATAAATGAATTAAATCATAAATTAAAGTTTATTTTCTCATCACTTGCTTCATATAATTTCGTAAAATTGCTGTAGCAACAGTTTCTAATGACATGGCATATTTTTCATTGTCTGCACGTAAAGCAGGAATATTAATTTCAGCTTTACGCAGTTCACAAGTATGGCCAATGAGCCATTTTTCCATGCTCTCTGCTGCAACTTCCAGGTGAAATTGTAAAGCCAGAATATTTTTCCCCACTGAAAAAGCCTGATTTGAATAAACATCAGAGCTTGCTAATAATTCAGCCGGTTCAGGCACATCAAAGGTATCTCCATGCCAGTGTAAAACAGGGGTATCACTTAATGGTGCAAGCAAGTTGTTTGGGGTATTTGAAATGCTCAGTTTGCTCCAGCCAATTTCCTTTTGATGACCGGCATAGACTTTTGCACCTAAAGCATGCGCAATCAATTGAGCGCCTAAACAAATACCCAAGGTCGGTAAATTTTCTTCTAAACGAACTTTTAGTAAGTCAATTTCTTGTTGTAAGAAAGGGTAGTCATCCGTTTCATAGACACCAATCGGCCCACCTAAAATAATGGTCAAACCTTGGTGTTGAAATGCTTTGCTTAAGTCATCTACACCGGCTTCAAAATAACGTACCCGAAAGCCGAGTTGATAAAATATATCCTCCATGACACCTAAGTCTTCGAAGGCAAGATGTTGAATGGCATAAATGGTGTCTGGAAAATCTGGAGGTGCTGTAGTCATACTATTTTTCAAGATATTTGGAATAAGAGAAATTTAGCCCGAATCTGAAGAAAAATGAAGGTTTCAAAGGAAATGATTTGTTTAATGCGCTGCAATAAAGAAAAAAGCGAACCGAAGTTCGCTTTTTTGATGCTTTATACCAAGATATTTTTAGAAGAAGCCCATCGGTTTGGTTGAATAGCTCACCAACAGGTTTTTGGTTTGTTGGTAATGATCAAGCATCATCTTGTGATTTTCACGCCCGATGCCTGATTTTTTATAACCGCCGAATGCGGCATGTGCAGGGTAGATGTGGTAACAGTTGGTCCATACTCGACCGGCCTGAATTGCACGACCGGCACGGTAAGAAGTATGTGCGGAACGCGACCAGACACCGGCACCTAGACCGTAAATGGTGTCGTTGGCGATTTTGATCGCATCATCAAAGTCTTTAAAGGTGGCAACAGCAAGTACAGGTCCAAAAATTTCTTCTTGGAAAGTTCTCATGTCATTGGTACCTTTGAAAATGGTCGGTTCGATATAGAAACCTTGCCCCACTTCATGACGTGCGCCACCACCTGTCAATATTTCAGCACCTTCAGCACGGCCTGTGGCGATGCAGCCTAAAATTTTATCTTGTTGCTCTTGTGAGGCTTGCGCACCAATCATGGTTTCTGTATCGAGTGGATGACCGGTTTTAATCCGTTTAACACGCTCAACCGCTTTCTCCAGAAATTTATCGGCAATGCTTTCTTGAACCAATGCACGCGAAGGACAAGTACAGATTTCCCCCTGATTCAGGGCAAACATCACAAAACCTTCAAGTGCTTTATCTAAAAAGTCATCATCTTCTGCCATCACATCTTCAAAGAAAAGATTCGGTGATTTACCACCCAATTCAAGGGTTACCGGAATAATGTTCTCGGTTGCATATTGCATAATTTGCTGACCGACTGCCGTTGAACCGGTAAATGCGATTTTGGCGATACGTGGATTGGTTGCAAGTGGACGACCCACTTCAACACCATAACCATTCACAACGTTTAATACGCCTTCAGGCAGCAGGTCTTGAATCAGTTCCACCAACACCAAAATACTGACAGGCGTTTGTTCTGCAGGTTTGAGCACAATACAGTTACCCGCAGCCAAAGCCGGTGCCAATTTCCACGTTGCCATCAGAATAGGGAAGTTCCAGGGAATAATTTGCCCGACCACACCTAAAGGCTCATGAAAATGGTAGGCAATGGTATCTTCATCAATTTCTGAAATGCCGCCTTCCTGCGCGCGGATACAACCGGCAAAGTAACGGAAATGGTCAATCGCCAAAGGAATATCGGCAGCTAGGGTTTCACGTACCGGTTTACCGTTATCCCAAGTTTCAGCTACAGCCAAAAGCTCTAAATTGGCTTCTAAACGGTCTGCAATTTTTAACAGAATATTGGAACGGGTGGTAGGAGAGGATTTGTTCCATTGTTCTTTGGCTTTATGCGCTGCATCCAGTGCAAGTTCGATATCTTCAACACTCGAGCGGGGAACTTTGGTGAATGCTTTACCATCGACAGGAGAAATATTGTCAAAGTATTCGCCTTTTGTGGGTGCTACCCATTGTCCACCAATGAAGTTTTCATACTGGGCTTTAAACTGAACTTTTGAACCAGGTTGATTAGGATCGACGTAACGCATATGAATTTTCCTTTGCTTATTTTAGTGTTTTTAACCGCATCTACAGCTTTGGTATAAGGTACTTTTGTACATTATTTGATTAGCATACATGGAATAAGGTTGGAGAAAGGTTGGAGACAAGAAGGTTTACAATCTTTTCAATCGGTCTTAAAAGAGTAGCTATTACAGCGGATGTAAATCATGAATTGTTGTGAGAATAAGGAATGATGAATAAGCAAAATTTGATGCAAAAAAGACATAAAATTGAGCAGTTTAGGCAAAGTAGTAGTCTTTCTTCCTTGCATGCAGAGCAGTTAGGACAGAGCATTGTCAGTTCGTGGCAACGCTCAACTTCTGCCGAAATTCCCAAAGATCGTGCAGCTGCGCCCTTGGTTCATTTACAAAAAGAAACCTATCCTTCTGCTTTAGAACATGCCTTGCAACATTGTGTACAAGATTTAAAGCATATTGCCGAGCAATCCTCGATGGTGCTGGCTGTAGGAGATATTGGCAGTACCATCATTTGGACCGCGTCTAGTCCTCAAATGCAAAGGGCAGCAGAAAGTGTGCATTTTATCGAAGGCGGGCAGTGGCGCGAGGAACTGGTTGGCACCAATGCTCTGGCTCTGTCTTTAAAAACCCAACAATCGAGTTGTGTATTTTCCAATGAACATTATATGTCATCAATTCATGATTGGGTTTGTTATGCAGCCCCGATTATTGATCCCTATTCCAAACAGGTTTTAGGCGTAATTGACCTATCTACAACTTGGCAAAAGCATAATAGTTTAGGGCTACTTGCAGCGGAGCGCTGTGCCTCGATTATTCAATCCGCCTTACTTGAATATCAGAAACAGCGATTGTTTATTCGGGCTTTTTCTGTGCCGCAAGTCATGTTCAATGGCAAAGTCTTGGTGCTTACCCCACGTCAAATCGAAATTTTGACTATTTTAGCGCTGTGCCCGCAAGGCTTAAGTTTGGATACTTTGCATCAGGCATTATATGGTGAACGAAAAGTCAGCATCGGCACGTTAAAAGCGGAAATGTCACAATTGCGCGATATTTTAGGCGGCATGTTGGGGTCAAGACCCTATAAATTATTGGCGCATGTTGAAGCTGATTTTTTACTGACAGAACAATCTTTAGATGCCGGATATATCGATTCTGCCTTAAAACTGTGTAGCGGTGTGTTTCTGGCAAAAACCGAAAGTCCTTTTTTGTGTGCCTGGCGTGATTGCTTGGAGTCACGTTTAAGTGATGCCATTTTTAAAGCCAATGAAACGGATGTTTTGCTTAAACATGTGGCGCATTTTCCTGAAGCGATTGATGCCGTTGAGCGTTTAATTGAACTCATGCCCAAAACCCATCCCGTGCATCAAACCTTGCTTAAACTTAAAGATAATTAACGCTGATGTTGTGTAAATACCGCTATAAACCTTTTTGCTTGAGCCATGCAAAGAGTTGCTGATAAACATGCTCGCGCACAGATTTTTCAGACAAGATCAGATCATGTACACCATTTTTTATTTCACTGATGGTGACATCACCTTTAATTTTCTTGGCATATTTATCAATATGTTTTACATCTAAAATCACATCACTAGTTTGCACATTTTTGTGCCATTTTTTGGGATTTTTGCTCTGATCTGAATGCATCACTAAGGCAGGGACGTTTAAGCTCACGCCTTGATGAATTTCCTTTTGCGCTTCAAAAATTGCCCGTACAAAACTCAAACGAACCCAGGGATAAGTTGGTTTTTTCCATTCAAGGTTAAAGTACCATTCTCCTTTTAAGTTTTTGTGCAAACTGGTTACATACCATTTATTCAGTTCACTGGGGAATTCTAAATCCGGGCAAATTTTGCCCACACGACTTAAATTGGGTAGCCCTAATTTTTTCTTGATCGGATTCATGTTGAAGTCGTAAAAGGGGCTATTGACCCACAGCGCTTTAATTAAAGGATTATGAGGATGATGTGCTGCATATAAAGTTGTGGTTAGACCGCCTGTTGAATGTCCACTCAGTAAAATAGCATCATGACCTTCTGCACCAATAATGTCTAAAGCTTGGGTGATTTCAGCATCGTATTCAGCAATTTCACGCACGTTATAATATTTTTGATGGGGAAGATGGGAACGCCCGTATTTACGTAAGTCGAGTGCGTAAAAGTCAAAACCATGTTGATTAAACTGTTCCGCCATTTCAGTTTGAAAAAAATAATCGATAAAACCATGAATATATAAAACAGCTTTGCTGGTTGGTTGCTGCGCTTTTTTGCGCACCAATGTTGCTGTGACTTGACCTTCATAATCATCTGGGAAATTTAAGGTGGCCTGTTCATATCCTGAACCTAAGATATCCAGTTGATAAAGGGGTTCAATTATCTGTTTTGTCATTGTTGTGCTCATTTGGAATTATCAATTTTCTTTTATCCTTCATGATGAGCAGTCATTTGTCAAATTGCTTTAAGTTCAATAATAAAAAAAGGCAACCTAAGTTTCCACCTCATTAAGAAAATGGAGTTTAGATTGCCAAAAATGTAAGTCAGAGATTCGAAGGAGAAGACTTACATTGAGGTTTTACATCGCCGCTTTGAATATATCAACCACTTGTGCATGGCTGGCTTTACGTGGGTTGGTCAGCATGCAGGCATCTTTTTGCGCGTTTTCAGACATGATGGCTAAGTCTGCTTCTTTCACACCCAGTTCACTTAAGCCAGATGGAATACCGATCGCGGCTGAAAGCTGACGAATCGCCTGGATCGCTTCATCTGCAGCTTCATTCACAGTCAAACCGTCAGTATTTACACCCATCAATTGGGCAATTTTGGCATAACGGTCAGGGCAGGCAATCAGGTTAAATTCACAAACGTGCGGCAGTAATACCGCATTACATACACCGTGCGGCAAGTTGTAGAAACCGCCGAGTTGATGTGCCATGGCATGGACATAACCTAAAGAAGCGTTGTTAAAAGCCATACCTGCAAGGTACTGTGCATAGCTCATCGCATCACGTGCTTCCAGATTTTCACCATTTGCGACCGCAGGGCTAAGCCATTCGCTAATCATGCTAATGGCTTTTTCTGCACAGGCATCGGTAATAGGATTAGCTGCGGTAGAGACATATGCTTCCACTGCATGGGTTAAGGCATCCATACCTGTTGCTGCGGTTAAACCCGCGGGTTTAGCAATCATCAGTTTAGGATCATCAATCGCAATCAGTGGAGTACAACGCCAGTCGACAATCGCCATTTTTACATGCGTGTCGGTATTGGTAATAATACAGAAGCGCGTCATTTCAGAAGCCGTACCTGCCGTGGTATTGATGGCAATCAGTGGCGTCATCGGTACTGTGCTTTTATCAATGCCTTCATAATCACGAATATGACCACCGCCAGCTGTCACCAAGCCAATACCTTTGGCACAATCATGCGATGAACCACCACCTAAAGATACGATGAAATCACAGCCATTGTCGTTATAGGCTTGTACGCCGTTATGCACGTTAATATCGGTTGGATTAGGTTCTGCACCCGGGAAAATATGGCTGTCAACACCAGCCTCTTTTAAATAAGCGGAAATGGTATCTGCGACACCAAATTTAAAAAGACCAGCATCAGTCACTATCAGTGCTTTTTTAGCACCTAAATCTTGTGCCTTTGCGCCAATTTCTTTGGCACAGCCCGGACCAAAAAGAGAAACACAGGGAATATAAAAACCGTTCGTTTGATCTGCAATATTTTTAAAAGCCATGGTGCGATTCCTTCTACCATTGGTATGTTGTTATCGGTGACCCTCACCGTAAATTGAGTATCAAAGGAACAGGGAGGAAATCCTACCTACCAAACACCTACCATTTCACATTATTGAATTTTTATTATTTTTAAATGGTTTGAGGTGCGTATTAAACAAGCACTTAAAAAGCATTTTTAATGCAAATAAATGGGATCAACCAGAAGGATTTTTTACTGCTAAAAAGATGTAAATCAGGTTTAAGGTGAGAATTTTTGAATGAATGAATAGCGATGAAGGCATTGTTTTTTATAAAAGTATAGTTTTCCATTTGGTAAATAAATTATTTTTTATTTAATAAATGATCAATATTCTTAAAAAATACTTGATCCTATTGTCGAGAGTAAATTATAGTCAACTTATATGATTTTTATATTAAATTCCTAAGGATGGGGGAGGTTTAATGAAAGTCGAACATGCGAATGAAGCAACATTATTATTACATGCAATTCATAAAGTTTTACTCAAAGAATGGGATCCTTTAGGGATTCGTAGCATCCGATCCATGTCTGATGAATATGAAGATTATTTGCCTAGACTGTTTATGATGATTTGTGAGAATGCAGATGAATCAGAGATTTTTGAATATTTATGGCGGATCGAAAATAAAGTCATGGAACAAAAAGGAAACCGACAACACACCTTAAGAATTGCAAGTTTACTTAAACAACTACAAAGCAAAAATTAACCAGATCATCCATGTTTGCGATCCAATAAAAATATAAGTTGCTGCAGAATATTTGAAAAATAAATCTACTGCCAAGAAAAAACCGGTGTCTGAGCACCGGTTTTTTATGTTTAGAATTTCTTTTCCAGACTGATTAATACACTTGGAATCGCTTGATTCACCCGTGATTCATAGAGGCTGCCATCCGACTGATTGGTTAAGCGCTCTTTATAATCGGTGCTGAAAATATTGCGCGCATTCAGTGTGGTTGCCCAGCCATCATTAAAGCGTTTGGTGATGCTGATATCCATGTTGACACGTTCATTACTGGTACGGTCATAAGGTTGGTTATCCAAGGCACGAGTAAATTCAGGCACGTAGTTCAGGTTCACACTGCTTGAAATGCGCCAAGGCTGATAGTTATAAGACAGACCAGCGCTTGCTGTATAAGGTGCAACATCACTGACCAGACGTTCTTGATGATTTTCATCTTCAACTTTTGCACGCACAGTAGAAAGTTGTCCATTTAACATAAATGAATGACCATTTTCCGTTTGTTTTAATGCATAACGTCCAGCAAGTTCAACCCCATAAGTGGTGGCATTGTTCTGGTTTTGTGGACGTTCTACAAAACGCGTACCTTCCTGACGAATCACTTTTTCAATATAGTCATCAATTTCACGTTGAAACGCGGTGATATTGATCCCACCGGATGGAGTGTTGTAACCCAGTGTGGACTCAAATGCAGTGATTTTTTCAGGACGTAAATTAGGATTACCACCCCGATCTGGATTGTTCAGGCTACCGGCATCGCTATCGGTAGACACTGAAACCGTGGGCAATAAACGGTCTGCTTTAGGGCTACGGAAAGCCTGACTGATATTGGTTTGCAAAGACCAATGATCATCTAAGTCAAAACGATGTGCCAAGACTGGGCTTAAGTGGCTGTCGCTATAATCGACTAAACCAGAACGCTCGATCCATTCTTGACGGGCACCTAAAGTCACGGTTTGGCGATCGGTAAATTTCCAGCTACCTTCCGCATATAATGCGTATTGCTGTTCATCTAAAGTCTGGCTGACATTGCTGTCGAGTTCATTGGCACGAGCATCTGCACCAAATTTAACTTGGCGGGTTTCATTGAACTTTCGAACACCATCATAAGCAATACCATATTCATTTACCGTTTCATCGGTAGAGCTGCGGAATGAAGGAGAGCGCGTCGATTCAGTTTCATTCTGCTGTTCGACAGAAAGGCGAATCTTGTCTGAATTACCTTTGTCTTTACGTTCATAACGCGTGTTTAAACGGATGCTGTCATTTTTATCATTTTGAACTTGATCGCCACGAACGCCGTCACTTTCGTTATTGCGATAGAACAATTCCGCAACCAGTTTTTGTTGGTCATCTAATTCATATTCAACACGGGGGGAGATCATTTGTGACTTGCGTTCAGTTACTCGTTTTTGTTCACGTGTTTCGGTACTGGTTTGAGTCCGTGTGATAGACGTGGTGTCATTCCACATTTGATTCGCTGACAGACTGTATAACCATGCATTATCACGACCATCAGCCTGAACACTGATATTTTTGCGTTCTTCTTCTCTTTGATCCGATTTGGCTAAACCATATCCAACCCGGACTGTTCCGCCTATGCGGGCATTATCTAACGGTTCTTTAAGAATAATATTAATCACCGCAGAAGATGCCACAGAGGCTTGGGCAACACTTGGCTGTTTGGTAATTTCAATACGTTCAATCATGTCTGGAGTGATACTGTCGACTACCGACATTCCACCACGTGGACCACCTTGAACCGCTTCGCCATTAATTAAAAATACCGGAGCACCGCCACCACGAAAACGCATACCTGAAGCACTGCCACCCCCACGTGGACCTTGTCCAGGAGTTGGCATCTGAAAGCCTGCAGCACGACGTAGGGCATCATTTACTGATTGGTCGCCAAATTGCAGCATTTCCTCACGCGTGACGATGGTTTTGGCAACCGCACTGATATCTGGATCTTTTGCTATTGTCGATGTTGCTTCGAATTTTAAAGTGGCCAGTGTTTGTACTGGTGCTGTTTGTTCTGAGGCGCTGTCTGTTGTCGTTGTATTTGTAATGGAATCAGCAGCCCAAGTTGGGGAGATAAAAGTGAGCAAGGCACAATTTAATGCGCTTAATTGCCAACGCGGTTGTATGCGTTTCATTATTTGATGTTCCAAATGTAATTTTGCGTAAAATAGCGTAAAAATGTGGAGAAAGTTTGTGGAAAATCACAGAAATAGAAATAAAAGATAAAAATCTGATTGTAAGTATAAAACAATCAAAATGAATGATTTAGCTCCAGCATCTTATTGGAGTTTGTATGGCTGGAGCGATGGTTGATGTTAATGGTTCAAGGATAAAATACAGTTCTGGCTGATTTTCTCAATCAGGGCATCATTCAGGCTGATTTGACCATCCCATTTCAGCATTTGCTGAATCAGCCATTTAAAATCTTTAAGCTTGGGCTGCGATGATTCATCGGCAAAATGCCGAATAATATTTTGAATGGAATGGAATTTTTGCACATGAATGCTTTCTGAACATTGAAATTGAATAATATTGAAGTCGATGAGCATTTGCCAAACTTCAGCATAATCCTCTAGATCTTTCAGTTCCTGTTGGGCTTTTTGAATGGCTTGAGTTAAGGCAAGATGGGTATTAGGATGCTGTTTTGCCCAGTCAGCAGTGACCGCTAAAACCTTATCTGCCACTTGAGGAATAATGTCCTGACTGGCTGCCACAATCTGGCTAATGCCCAACAGTTCAGCTTGGGTATTCCATGGTTCACCGACACAAAAACCATCAATGACATGATTGCTTAATGCTTCCACCATATAAGGCGGAGGAAGGGGCGTAAGCTTGATGTTTTGTGCAACATCACGATCGGCTAGGGCGAGCCATTCTCTGAGGCAATAATGATGAATCGATTGTTTAAATACATGTGCCAATTGAATCGGTTTTTGTTGTTGTATGGCAGTCACTATTTTTTCTGCCGATTGCTGTACCGTATCCTGGGAAGAAATATTCAGCTCAAAGCACAATTTTTGACTCAGACTAATAAAGGCACGGTTATGACTTAACACTAAAGCCGTTTGCAGGGGAATTCCGAGTTGGTCTTCACCCAAAGCTGCAGCAGGAAGCATGGCAGACAGACAATGTGCAGCATCTAAAAAGCCAAAAGCCAGTCGATCCCTTAAACTTGCCCAGGAGGCTTCCTTAACTAGGGTAATCTCTAAACCGACTTCATCAAAAAAACCACGCTGCTTGGCCCAAAGAATGGCAACACAATCAAGCAAAGGAATATAGCCAATCTGGATTTGAGTTTTTTCTAAATCTTTCATGGCCTAATCCTTCAATTGGTTTTGTAATAGTTGTTGAGCATCTAATAAGCGTCGTGCCATTTCCCCAATGGTCATACGATGGCTCATGGCATTTTTGCGCAGTAATTGAAACGCCTGATCTTCACTGATTGAATGCAATTGCATCATTAACACTTTGGCTTTTTCCACATCTTTACGGTCGGCCAATTTATTTTTGGTATCTTCCAGATCACCCAGTAATTTCTTATGTTTTTTAAACTGTTCAATCGAAATTTCTAAAATGCTTTCCAGTTTGGAAGGATCAATACCGTCGACGATATAAGCCGTTACACCGGCATCGATGGCACTTTTGATGGTGTCTTTGTGGCTATTTTTAGTGAATAGAACCGTCGGCAAATCGAACTGGCTGACGCAACTTTCAATAATGTCGCGATGCGGGTGATCCATATCCAGCAATATCACGTCAGCATGCAGTTGTTCCAGACGGAACATGCTTAAATGGTCAATGGTCAGGCAGGCGACCACCTCAAAATTGTGTTCGATCAGGGAGGCTTTAATATAGTTGGCACGTTCTTGATCGTCATCAATCAGTGCGATTTTCAGTTTTGGCATATTGGCTAAAATATCATCAGGCAAAGCCTGAAAGAAAAGTCATAGTAAATGCAAAGCAATTAAAATGCCAAAATAGTTAAAACTGCATTAATTCAATAAAAATCAGACATAAAACTTAACCGTTATCGGGTTGTGCACCGTATTAATGCAAAAATGCGCTACAAGGAAGCACAACTGCAATCCATTTCCTTAGCTCTGCCGTTGTTAATCAAATGAACTTGCTGCAATGATGAATATCAAAAATGATCAATGAATCATAAAAATGATAAAAAATATTGAGTTAAAGGGATTTAAATTATGTTGGCATGGACATTGCTTAATTCATGTTGAGTCAAAGACGACTTTAAAAAATTTGTAAGACGGCCAACGACGTCCGTTCTGATCGAATCTGGTGTGCAGCGATCCGCATAGCAGATAACCCTATACGTTCAGTTCAGGAAGGAGAAGGCCATGTCTTCAAATTTATATGAAAAAAAGGCAACAAGAATAAATCTTTTCAGTTTTAGCAGTGCAGCGATGAGAGCCTTCCACATGAGTTGGCTCGCTTTTTTTGTCTGCTTCTTTGCCTGGTTTGCCTGTGCACCACTCATGCCTGTGATTGCAGGTGAGTTTCACTTAACCAAAGATCAAATTGCCAATATTAATATTGCCGCAGTCGCAATTACCATTTTAGTTCGCCTGGTCGTTGGGCCGTTGTGTGATAAATACGGTCCCCGCAAAACGTATACCGCATTACTGATTATCGGCAGTATTCCTGTTTTTGGTGTAGCCTCTGCCAATAGTTATGAATCTTTTCTTTTCTTCCGCTTATTGATTGGTGCCATTGGTGCCAGCTTTGTCATCACACAATATCACACCAGTATTATGTTCGCACCGAATGTGGTCGGTACTGCCAATGCTGCATCAGCAGGTTGGGGGAATGCGGGTGGTGGTGCAACTCAAGCCTTAATGCCGTTAATGCTTGCTGCCTTGGTGATGTTTGGTGTTGAACAGGCGATGGGCTGGAGAATTGCTTTATTGGTGCCAGGTATTCTGATGATTATTGTCGGTGCAATGTACTGGAAATTCACCCAAGACTGTCCACAAGGCAACTTTAAAGAACTTCGTGCACAAGGCATTCAAGTCGGTAGCGATAAAAAAGGCGGCATGGCGATTCTTATGCACGCTGCACGCAACTACCGTGTCTGGATTTTATTTGGTGCTTATGCAGCTTGTTTTGGTATTGAAATTTTCATTCATAACATCGTGGCGATGTACTACGTTGAACACTTTAGCTTTGGCTTAAAAGAAGCAGGTTTGGCAGCAGGGATCTTCGGTTTATTGGCATTGTTTGCTCGTGCTTTGGGTGGGATTGTCTCGGACAAAGTCGCAATGAAAAAAGGTCTGGATGGTCGTACCAAAGTGCTATTCACCATGATCTTGATGGAAGGCCTGTTCTTAATCTTATTCTCTCAAATGAATACCGCAGTTCTCGCAATTCTGGTCATGACCGTATTCGCACTCTTTACCCATATGGCTTGCGGTGCAACGTATGCCTTGGTGCCATTCATTGACCGTGATGCTTTGGGTGGTGTTGCTGGCATCATTGGCGCGGGCGGTAACGTTGGTGCAGTCGCAGCAGGTTTCTTGCTCAAAGGCATGCTGGATATTCAAACTTGTTTGATGGCACTCGGTGGATTGGTCGTGATTGCAGCAGGCTTTGTTCTGGTGATTCGCTTCTCGGTTGAGCATAAACAGAAAGAACAAAAACTGTTTGAAGATGCAGTACTTGAACGAAACAACATGGCTTAAATCAGCAGATTAAAAGAATAGGAGAGCAAATATGAAACTGGTAATGATTGGCCATGGCATGGTAGGACACAAATTTATTGAATCCGTGCTTGAGCATGCAGGTGATGAAGTTGAAATCACGATTCTGGCAGAAGAACCACGCTTGGCTTATGACCGTGTTCATTTAACCGAATATTTCACTGGAAAATCTGCGAAAGACTTAACCCTTTGCCGTAGCGATTTTGCCGATGCGTATGGCATTGATTTACGCCTGAGCACCAAAGCCAATGCAATCGACACTTTAAACAAAACAGTGACCACCAATCTTGGCGATGTGATTGCTTATGACAAGTTAGTCCTTGCAACCGGTTCATATGCTTTTGTCCCTCCTATTCCGGGGAATGAACGTGAGAACTGCTTTGTCTACCGTACTATTGAAGATCTGGATGCCATTCGTGCAGCAAGCTTAAATGCAAAAACTGGCGTGGTGATTGGTGGGGGTTTGCTGGGTCTGGAAGCTGCCAAAGCCTTACGTGACTTAAACCTTGAAACCCACGTGGTGGAATTCGCGCCACGTTTAATGGCAGTACAAATTGATGATTTAGGCGGTAAGGTTTTACGTGCAAAAATCGAAAATCTAGGGGTAAAAGTTCATACCCAAAAAGCCACTCAATGCATTGAAAGAGGTCAAAATACTACGCATGTAATGAAGTTCAGTGATGGATCTGAACTTGAAACCGATATCGTTCTATTCTCTGCAGGTATTCGCCCACGTGATGAATTGGCTCGTCAAAGTGGACTCGCGATTGGTGAGCGTGGCGGGATCGTGATTAATGACTATTGCCAAACTTCTGATGCAGATATTTATGCGATTGGTGAATGTGCACTTTGGGAAAATAAAATTTATGGTTTAGTCGCACCAGGGTACGACATGGCGCGCATCGCAGCCAAACATGTCATGGAGCAAAGCTGTAACGAGTTTGCGGGTGCAGACATGAGTACCAAACTTAAACTCATGGGTGTTGATGTTGCATCGGTTGGTGATGCACATGCCATGACGCCAAATGCGCTCAGCTATTTCTATGCTGATGAAGATGCCATGATTTATAAAAAAATCGTGGTGAATGCGGAAAAAACCAAGCTGATCGGTGCTGTGTTGGTGGGGTGTGCCAAAGAATATAGCGACCTATTACAAATGATGCTGAATGGATTGGCTGTACCGGAAAATCCTGAAAGCCTGATTATGCCGGGTTATGCCAATGCGCCATCTAAGAGTGGTGGTAGTGGTGTAGATTTACTGCCAGACAGTGCAACCATCTGTTCATGTAATAACGTGTCTAAAGCAGATATTTGTAGTGCCATCGCCGACGGTTCAACTTCACTCGGTGCACTGAAAAAATGTACCAAAGCCGCAACCGCTTGTGGCGGATGTGCGCCTTTAGTCACTCAAGTATTGAAATCCGAATTGCAACGTCAAGGGGTAACAGTCAATAACCATCTATGTGAACACTTTGCTTATTCGCGCCAAGAGCTGTATCACCTAGTGCGTGTCAATGAAATCAAAACTTTTGATGACCTGATCGGGCAGCATGGTCATGGTCTGGGTTGTGATATTTGTAAACCAACGGCGGCTAATATTTTAGCCTCTTGCTGGAATGACTTTGTACTTAAACCAAGCCATGCAGGATTACAAGACAGTAATGACTACTACCTCGGTAATATCCAAAAAGATGGTTCTTATTCAATTGTGCCGCGGATTGCAGGTGGTGAAATTACTCCTGAAGGTTTAATTACCATCGGGCAGGTCGCGAAAGAATATGGTTTATACACCAAAATCACCGGTGGACAACGTATCGACCTGTTTGGTGCGCAAGTGCATCAACTGCCTGAAATCTGGGAAAAACTGGTCAATGCAGGATTTGAGTCCGGTCATGCTTATGGTAAATCACTGCGTACCGTTAAATCATGTGTCGGTAGCACGTGGTGTCGTTATGGTGTCGATGATTCAATGGGCTTGGCCATCTTCCTGGAAAATCGCTATAAGGGTTTACGTTCTCCACACAAACTCAAAATGGCAGTCTCTGGCTGTACCCGTGAATGTGCCGAAGCGCAAAGTAAAGATGTCGGGGTGATTGCCACTGAAAAAGGCTGGAACCTGTATGTGTGCGGTAATGGTGGCATGAAGCCACGCCACGCGGAACTACTTGCTTCTGATTTGGATACTGAAACTTTAATTCGTTATATCGACCGATTCTATATGTTCTATATCCAAACCGCAGATCGCCTGCAACGGACATCGGTATGGCGTGACAATTTAGAAGGTGGTCTGGACTATCTTAAAGCTGTGGTGGTTGAAGATTCTTTAGGACTGGCTGCTGAGTTAGAACGCCGTATGGATCATGTGGTCGGCACTTATCAAGATGAATGGCGCACTGCGGTTGAAGATCCGGAAGTACGTAAACGCTTTATCACCTTTATTAATGCCAAGGCTGAAAAACAGAATGATCCACATATTCAGTTTGCTACTGAACGTGGACAAATTCGCCCAAAAACTACGGTGGAACGTGATGTGACACGTATTCCAGTGGTTGAAGCCTAAGCATTTTCAGGGAAATGAAGGAGAATAAAGATGACGATTTTAAAAGAAATGAATGAGTTGGAATGGGTTGAGATTTGTAGTCTGGATGACATCACCCCCAATACCGGGGTGGGCGCATTGATCAACGATCAACAAATTGCACTGTTCCGTGTCGGTAATGAAAAACGCGTTTATGTACTCAGTAACCAAGATCCATTTAGTCAGGCTTTTGTCATGTCACGCGGCATCATTGGCGATTTGCAAGGCGAACGCGTGGTGGCATCTCCGATCTATAAACAACATTTCAGTTTAGCGACCGGGCGTTG
Organism: Acinetobacter terrae; assembly: GCF_002135195.1. Classification (NCBI taxonomy): domain Bacteria; kingdom Pseudomonadati; phylum Pseudomonadota; class Gammaproteobacteria; order Moraxellales; family Moraxellaceae; genus Acinetobacter; species Acinetobacter terrae. The sequence goes on along the minus strand of NZ_NEGF01000004.1, from coordinate 186,868 downwards.
TCTGGAAGATAAAGACCAAAAGTTATTGGTATTTCCAAGTAAAATTGAAAATGGCAAAGTTTTGGTTAGTCCGACACCGCAAAAAACCTATATCACCAATAATGGGACTTCCCAAGAAAAGATGAAACTGGTGTTGGTAGGCAATGGTTTGGCAGGTATGCGTTGCCTGGAAGATTTACTGGATATGGCACCAGAGCGTTATGAAATTACCGTGATTGGTGAAGAACCTTGGGGTAATTACAACCGCATTATGCTGTCGCCGGTATTGTCGGGTGATAAAACCATTGATGACATTATGCTGCATCCGCATGCATGGTATAGCGACAAAAACATTCGTTTTATTGCCGGTGATGCTGCAGTGAAAATTGACCGTTCACGTAAACAGGTACATACCGAAAAAGGCGAGATCGTTGATTATGACCGTTTGATCTTAGCCACAGGTTCTAAACCTTTTGTCCCACCCATTCCAGGTTGTGACTTAAAAGGTGTGCTGAGCTTCCGTGATATTTATGATGTCAACACCATGCTGGATTATTGCAAATCTAAAAAGAATGCTGTGGTGATTGGTGGCGGTCTGCTTGGGCTTGAAGCAGCTTATGGCCTGAAACAACGTGGCATGAATGTGACGGTTTTGCATTTGATGGATTGCATCATGGAACGTCAATTGGACAGTCGTGCAAGTAGCTTGTTAAGAGAAAGTATTGAAGCCAAGGGCATAAATATCATGACTCAAGCCAATACAGAGCAACTGATTGGCGAAGATGGTCATGTCACCCAAATCAAACTGAAAGATGGCACCGTATTAGATGCTGATCTGGTGGTCTTTGCGGTGGGGATTCGTCCGAACATGGCATTGGCGCAAAGTGCAGGCTTGCGTTGTAACCGTGGTGTTCTGGTCAATGACACCATGCAAACCTTTGACCCAAGTATTTATGCGGTGGGTGAATGTATTGAGCACCGTGGTCAAACCTTTGGTCTGGTTGAACCACTTTGGGGCCAAGCCTTTATTTGTGCCTCACATCTGGCCGAACACGGCAGCCTAACCTTTAAAGCACCGACGGTTCCGACGCAACTCAAGGTGAGTGGCTGTGATGTATTTTCAGCAGGCCGAATTGATTTAGAAAGTAGTGAACCACAAGATGATTATGAAGATATTATCTTGAATGATGAAAAACGTCAGATTTATAAACGCATTATTATTCAAAAAGATAAAGTCATTGGTGCGGTTTTGTTTGGTGATACTGAAGATGGGGCATGGTATGCGGAACTGATTTCTGATCAAACCCCAATTGCAAATATTCGTAACAAGCTGCTTTTTGGTCGGGATTTTGCATTAAAGAAAGTAGGGTAGTTAATTCAGCAGAAATAGCTTTATTTAGAGTGTATCACAGCAGTAAATAGAGCTTATGAATATGTATAAATCTCCCCTAACCCCTCTTTGAAAAAGAGGGGGAAATGACCTTAACAAAAAGCTGATCAAATAAAGAAAGGCTCCCTCCTTTTTTAAAGGTGGGTCGGGGGAGGATTAAAAATGCTTATGTAAGGAGCTAAGGAGCGATCATGAATAGTATCCCTGTGATGGAACTGCATAGCTCCACAGAAATAAATACGAAAATCACCAATACCACCTGTCCCTATTGTGGAGTGGGGTGTGGTGTCACTGCGACTGTACAGGACACAGCTTTAGGTCAAAAAGTTTCGGTAACCGGGGATGTCAATCATCCATCTAACTACGGAAAACTGTGCATTAAAGGCAGTAATCTGGCCGATACGATTGGTCTGGAAACACGTGTTCTTCATCCCATGCTCGGCAGAAAGAATCAGCGTGAAATAACAGACTGGAATACCGCAACTGATTTAATTGCCAATAAATTTCAGCAATGTATTGATCAATACGGTCGTGACAGCATTGCCTTTTATGTCTCCGGTCAATTGCTGACTGAAGACTATTATGTGGTGAACAAATTCGTCAAAGGCTACCTCGGTACAGCAAATATTGACACCAATTCACGACTCTGTATGTCATCAGCGGTAGCAGCACACAAACGTGCGTTTGGTGAAGATATTGTTCCTGCAAGTTATGAAGATTTTGAACATACCGAAATGGTGGTCTTGGTCGGTTCAAATACGGCATGGTGTCATCCGGTGCTATATCAACGCATCATGAAAGCCAAAGAGCAACGCGATCTGTTTGTGGTGGTGGTTGACCCACGTTTTACCAGTACCTGTGAAGCAGCAGACTTGCATTTACCGATTTTACCGGGTCAAGATGTCGCTCTATTTAACGGCTTATTGCAGTACCTATGGAAAAAGGGTTGTGCTGATCAAGCTTTTATTGCTGCACATACGCAAGGTTTGGAACAGGCTGTAGCGCAAAGTCAAAGCGAATCATCCATTGAAGATGTGGCTCATCGTACTGGTATTTCACTGGAAAAACTGCAAGTTTTTTATGAAAAATTTGCCCAAACTCAAAAAGTGATGACCCTGTTTTCGATGGGGGTGAATCAGTCCTCACAAGGGGTGAATAAAGCCAATAGTATAACCAACTGCCATTTATTCACCGGAAAAATTGGCAAGCTCGGCGCTGCACCATTTTCCATGACCGGACAACCGAATGCGATGGGCGGTCGTGAGGTGGGCGGTTTAGCCAACATGCTGGCGGCACATTTAGAACTGGAAAATGAAAGCCATCAACAACTGGTGCAAGACTTCTGGCAAAGTCCGTATATCGCCAAGCAAGCTGGTTTCAAGGCAGTCGATTTATTTCATGCGGTGGAAAGTGGCAAGATTAAAGCCATTTGGATTATGGCCACCAATCCTGTGGTGAGTTTGCCTGATGCAGATCAAGTCAAACGTGCCCTAGAAAAATGTGAATTTGTGGTGGTGTCTGATATTTGCCAAGACACAGATACCACGCAATATGCAGATGTGTTGTTACCGGCTTTAGGGTGGGGAGAAAAAGATGGCACAGTTACCAATTCTGAACGCCGTATTTCTAGACAACGTGCATTTTTAGAAGAGCCAGAACAGGCTAAAGCCGACTGGTGGGCGATTAGTCAGGTCGCAAAAAAAATGGGTTTTAATGGTTTTGATTTTAACAATAGCCATGAAATCTTTTTGGAACACGCCAGATTATCCGCTGAACAAAATTCAGATGTAGAGCATCGAAGTGCAACGCCAAATTTCCGTTATTTTAATTTAAACGGCTTAACAGATTTAACAATCAGTGAATATGACGAACTGAAACCAGTGCAGTGGCCAGTGTGGACTAAAGATCAACCAGAGGGTGCAGTCGCTCGGTTGTATGCCAAAGGGCAATTTAGCCATGCAGATCGCAAGGCTAAATTTATTGCCATTACTGCGATCGATCCAGTTCATCAAGTTTGTAAAGAATTTCCTTTGATTTTAAATACCGGACGTATTCGAGACCAATGGCACACTATGAGCCGTACCAGTTTATCTGCAAATTTAAGTACCCACCGTGCAGAACCGTATTGTGAAATCCATCATCATGATGCTTTGAAATATGGTGTGAAAGATGGGGAATTGGTGGAAGTGAAATCCAAGTGGGGCAATTGCGTTCTACGTGCGACGGTCAGTGATGATATTCGTCGTGGACAAGTCTTTGCACCTATTCACTGGAATGACCAAGTTGCGTCGGATGCCCGCATTGGTAAAGTGGTCAATCCGGTGGTGGATGCCATTTCAGGTGAACCTGAGTTTAAACATACCCCTGTGATCATCCATCCATTTTATAGCCAGTGGCAAGGCGTGTTTTATGTGCGTCAGGGCTTTGAAAAAGTCGTGCAATCCTCGATTGAAAATACGGTGTGGTGGACAAAAATTACCACGGCCAAAGCTGTGCGCTATGAACTGGCAGACCGTAAAAAATTTACCCAGACCACTGAACATTTGAAAGAGCTGTTACCGTTTCAGGATGAAAGTTTTGAATGGCTGAACATTGAAGATCAAACCGCGCATATCAGTCACAGCGTGGTGTTGAAAGATGGTCATTTGATTGCGAGTTTATATATCGCGCCTTATGCACTATTGCCAGATCGTGATTGGGTGGCGAGCCTGTTTAAGCGTGAGCGCTTAAGTGCGATGCACCGTAAGGCGCTGCTTGCCGGACAAGCGATGTCGATGGCCAATAATGAAGGGCCATTGGTGTGTAGCTGCTTTAAAGTCGGTAAAAACCGCATTATTGAAACCATTAAAACCCAAAATATCACCGATGAAAAACAAGTCACAGCCTGTTTAAAAGCAGGTGGTAATTGCGGTTCATGTCTACCTGAAATTCGAGGCCTGATTAAAGCCTGTCAAGCTGAGGCAGTGGAATGAAGATAAAAATGAAGAAAGGAATAAATAAGTCAGTTTATCCAGACACCGATCTGGTGATTTTAGCCGGTGGACAGGCACGGCGCATGAATGGCATCAATAAACTGTTGCAGAAATTTGATGATCAAATTCAACTGATCAAGATTCATCAACAGCTTAAATCACATGTTGCACAAGTTTGGATCAATAGTCACCGTGATGATTCGATCTATCAAAAAATGATTCCAAGCACTCATTGCTATCACGATGATGAAAGTGGTTTTTTAGGTCCACTCATGGGCATGAAAAGTGCCTGGTCACATGTACAGGCAGACTATGTGCTGTTTGTCCCCTGTGATGTGACCTACATTCCGTCAAAAGTTATTTTAAAATTGCATCAGGCTTTAGCCAAAAATAGCTTGGCGGAAGTGGCGTATGTAGAAATAAACGGTGAGGCACTGTACCCATTTTGCTTGGTTAAACGTAGCAGCTTAGCCATTCTTACGATGCATCTTGAACAAAAACAGCGCAGTTTAAAGCACTGTTTTGCAGATTTGCACGCACAAGTGGCACGTTTTAAAAATCACGCACTGTTTTTTCACAGTATTAATTCAATGGATGAGCTGCAACAGCATCAACAACTTAAATTTCTGCATTAAAACTGAATATTTCGCCTTTGGCACAAAGTTGGAACACTTATTGCAAATCTAATCATAACAAGATTGGGCGATTTAACGCTTGCGCACAATATGTGTGCAGTTACAACAAGATGCCTGAAGATGGATGTTCAACATGAATATGATGACAGAGCTTAAAACCGAAGCGCAATTTGTCGATCAGTTTGGTCGTAGTAAGCGCAAACTGCGGATTTCAGTGACTGATCGCTGTAATTTTAAGTGTGTCTATTGCATGCCCGAACATCCGGAATGGATGAAAAAACACGACTTACTCAGTTTTGAGGAACTCTATCAATTTTGTGATTTTATGGTGCGCCGTGGTATTGAATCTATTCGGATCACGGGTGGTGAACCGTTAATGCGTCAGGGCGTGGTGCATTTTGTTGAACAGCTGCAAGACCTAAAAAAGCTCGGGCTTAAACGTATTTCCATGACCACCAATGCACATTATTTAAAACAGTATGCAACCGCATTAAAACAGGCCGGACTGGATGATCTGAATATCAGTTTGGATAGTCTGGATGCTGATCAGTTTAAACAACTCACTCAAAAAGATTTAGCACCCGTACTCGACGGAATTCGTGCTGCACAAGACGTTGGTCTACCGATTAAAATCAATAGCGTATTAATGAATGGCATCAATGACGATCAAATTCTGCCTTTGGCCCGATGGTCGGTTAAGCAAAAAATCAGCTTACGTTTTATTGAATTTATGCCGCTGGATGGTGACCGGAAATGGTCGAGCGAACATGTGGTCAGTGAACAACAGATTTTAGATATTTTGGCCACTGAGTTTGAAGTGTCCAGCCAAGCAAATCATTCAAATCAGTCAAATTCAGATCCGGCACGACAATATTTTATTGATGGTCATCCGATTGGAATGATATCTACGATTACTCATTCATTCTGTGGAACGTGTGATCGGGTACGTTTAACCGCGCAAGGCGAGTTTTATAATTGTCTGTTTGCACCGAAAGGTTTGAATCTTAAAGCTGAAATTAAAGCCCTGACTTCAGCTACACCTTTGAATGAGGTGAGCTTACATAGTGCCTTATTAAATTATATTTGGCACAAAGAACACGGCTTTCATGCCATTGAGCAGCTTTTAAAAAAACAAAATATGGATAAAAGCAGTCGCAAAATCAGCATGCACATGATTGGAGGTTAAGATGCCACAGATCAAAATCAAAATTGAAGCCTTCGGTGCGGTCGAACGACAGTTACCCCAAAATCTGGAAATTATTTGCAGTTCAAATAGCACTGTCTCCGATGTCTTGGATCAAGTTACACAAGAATGTCCTGCCGCTTTTGCCATGATTGAGCGATGTGCCTGTGCCATGGGTGAGGACATTATTCCACGTCAAACCTCATTGAATTCGGACAGTACCTTGGTGCTGCTTTCACCAGTGGCAGGAGGCTAAAATGGATAGATTGAAACAATTTTCAAGGATTCAGGATACCGCATTAACATTGGATAGCTTTGATCAGATTCAAACTTTTCCTGAATGTGGTGGTATTGGTATTTTTGTCGGCACGGTGCGCAATCATCATGAAGGCAAAGCGGTTAAAGCACTGAGATACACGGCTTATGCACCTGTGGCAGAAAAAATGATTCGCCAGATTGAGCGAGAAATTCAGCAAAAATATGATGTGTCCTATGTGCGGGTGATTCACCGTGTCGGTGCCTTAAATATTGGTGAAAAAGCCATTATCGCGATTGCCTATGCTGCCCATCGCCGTGAAGCCTTTCAAGCCTGTGAAGAAGCTGTAGAACGGGTCAAGCATGAAGTTCCGGTCTGGAAAGAAGAATTTTACATGGATGGCAGCAGCCAATATGTTGAAGGCTGTTGTATCCGCAAAGATGAAACGGAAGCAGTACATTCACATCACCATCCTGTGAACGCTGAACATGACAAACACCAACATTGTCATCATGCAAAAGAGAATGATCCACAGATCTACCAATGGCCGCTTTAACAAACACCTGTATAGCAAAAATGAATCAAAGGAACATGCAATGAAAAATGTCGGGATGAAAGCAGAGAGTTATCGCACTGCAGTGGCAACAGGGATTCTGCACGCACCGCCACATTGCATTGAGTTGCTCCGTAACGGCAATACTGAAAAAGGCGATGCGCTGAAGACGGCACGAATTGCGGGTATTTTGGCGGCAAAACGTACCGATGAGCTGATTCCACTGTGTCATCCATTGCCAATCTACCGCGCCGACGTTGAATATGAACTGTTTGATGCCCATGTGGAAATTATTGCCACTGTAGAAACCATTGGTCCGACAGGCGTGGAAATGGAAGCATTAACTGCGGTTAGCCTAGCGGGTTTAACTTTATATGACATGCTTAAACCGCATTGTGAACCTGAAGATTTATGTCTGGATCAGGTTAAATTACAAAAGAAAAAGGGTGGAAAATCACACTTTACTCGTGTACTCAAAGAAACGTTATCGGCATCGGTGATTGTACTGTCAGATACGGTAGCCGCAGGTAAAAAATCAGATACAGCCGGTCAAAATATTCTGGAAATATTACAGGAAGCCAATTTTAGCAATATTTCATATCAGGTGATTCCAGACAGTCCTGAGCAGTTACTGGCACTGATCGAACAGCAAAAAAATGATTATCCGCTAATTCTAACCGTAGGTGGTACAGGGCTGGGTCCTAAAGATTTAACTGTGGAAACCATTCAACCTTTATTAAAACGTGAGATTCCCGGGCTGATGGAAGCATCGCGTAGTTTTGGACAAAAACGTACTCCATATGCGGCTTTAAGTCGTGGCGTGGCAGGTTATATCGATAACAGTCTAGTGATGACCTTACCGGGCAGTCGTCAAGGTGCGAAAGAATCTTTAATTGCCGTGCTGCCTGCGTTGGTACATTTATTTGATGTGCAAAAAAATATTCCACATCAAGGCGGTTACCAATGAATAGCATCAGCTCAGGATGTGGCGCTGAACATGGCCTGATTACTGTGGATCAGGCTTTGGATCTCATTTTAAATCAGACCAAATCCTTAACGACTGAAACTCTTGAATTAAATCAGACTTTAAACCGTTATTTAGCTGCAGATGTTTACTCGAATATCAACCTTCCATTATTTTCGCAAAGCGCTGTGGATGGCTATGCTCTGTGTGCCCAATCATCCATTGAGACGAATACTGAATTTAAACTCATCGGGGAAATTCAAGCAGGCTATTCTTCCGAATTACAACTCAAAGCAGGACAAGCGGTTCGCATTTTTACCGGTGCCAAAATTCCTTTTGGTACGACTACGGTCGCACGTCAAGAAATTGTTCAAGTCATCGATTCTTCCAAAATTGTAATCACCGAAAATTCAAAATCCAATGCCGATATTCGGGATGTTGGGGAGGAAATTTCAATCGGACAATTATTGGCCAATAAAGGACAACAACTGTCTGTGGGTGCAATTGCATCCTTAAGTATGGCAGGCATTAAACAGGTTGAAGTCTTTCAATATCCCAAAGTTGCTGTGGTGATCACGGGTGATGAGGTCGCGGAAAGTATCGCGGACTTTGCAACGGGGAAAATCTTCGATGCCAATGGGCCGTTGATCGAAGCCTGGTTTCAGAATCAAGGAGAGCAGATCGAAATTTTTCATGTGGCGGATACTGAAGATGCAGTTAAAGGTTTAATTCAAAAATTATCGAAAAGTTATGATCTGATTTTAACCACGGGTGGTGTATCGGTCGGGGATTATGACTTTATTCGCCCCGTAACTTTGGATTTGGGTTTTGAGCAAATTTTCTGGAAGGTGAAGCAGAAGCCAGGCAAGCCAATGTTCTTTGCCCAATTTGAGCGATATGATCGTTCACATTGCTATTTATTGGGTTTACCGGGCAATCCTGCGGCCGTATATGTGGGTATGCAAATCTATACTTCAACTTTGCTGAATGCTTTGCAAGGGCAAAAACAGCAACCGAACTGGTTCAGTGCGGTACTGACCCATAATCTGAAAATGGATACTAGAGAGCATTTTTTAAGAATGTCAGCCAGTTTTGATCAGGGGGTATTAAAGGTCAAAAGTTTGTCTAAACAGCAGTCTCATATGCTGAGCAATTTAATGCAGGCCAATTGTCTGGTCAGAATTCCTGCAGGGCAAAGCTTGAGTGAAGGGCAAATTGTACAAGGCTTGTTTATTCATTGATAAGGAAAATACGCATGAAAAAATCCCTGTTTTTAACAGTGTGTTTATTAGGTGCATTTTCCTCTACCTATGCGGGTACGGTAAAAGTCTATGCTGCGGCAAGTCTAAGCAATACCATGACAGATATTGCCAATATTTACCAAGCCAAACATCCACAAACTAAAATTGTATCTGTATTTGGTGCTTCATCCGCTTTGGCGAAACAGGTACAAGCAGGTGCCAGTAGTGATCTGTTTTTCTCGGCAGATCAGGATTGGATGAATTATCTAGTTCAAAAAAAAATGGTAGATGCCATTTCAGTTCGACCTTTATTGTTGAATCAGCTGGTGGCGATCAGTCCTAAAAATCTAAATATTTCATTTAAGCCTCAACCCAATTTTAATTTTGCACAGTCTTTTAAAGGACAGCTCTGTACCGGACAAATGGAATCAGTGCCTGCCGGTAAATACGCCAAACAAAGCCTGCTTAAATTGAATTGGTTAGAGAGTTTAAAAGGTCGCATTGTTGGTACGGATGATGTACGTTCTGCACTTGCTTTTGTTGAGCGTGGTGAATGTGAAGTCGGTATTGTCTATAGAACCGATGCCTTGATTAGCCAGAAAGTCAAAATTATTGGAGCATTCCCGAGCAATTCACACAGCCCAATTGTTTATCCACTGGCATTAACCAAACAGGGTGCAAAAAATAAAGAAGCAATGCAGTTTGAGCAGTTTGTAAAAGCCAGTCACCAAGCCAAAGCGATTTTCCAGAACTATGGCTTTAAGGTGAAATCCTAGGCAAATGCAGAAGGAGACAGCGACCCTATGTTAAGTCCCGAAGAACTGAGTGCGCTGTATCTATCTGCCAAAGTGGCCTTGTTTGCAACAGTTTTTAGTCTGCCTTTTGCTGTCGCTTTGGGCTGGTATTTAGCGCGTTATGAATTTCGCTTAAAGTTTCTTGTGGAAGCACTATTGCAGTTACCCATGGTGTTGCCTCCTGTAGTTTTAGGTTATTTGCTTTTAGTTCTATTTGGCAATCAGGGTTTTATTGGAAAATATTTAAATGTGATTGGAATACATCTGGCTTTTAACTGGAAAGGGGCTGTTTTAGCGTCCATGATTGTAGCATTTCCACTGATGGTGCAACCGATTCGTTTATCTTTTCAGTTAATGAATCAACAGTTGGATCAGATCGCGGGTTCACTGGGTGCATCACCACATAAAGTATTTTTGAGTATCAACTTACCCTTGGCTATTCCCGGAATCGTGATTGGCAGTATTTTATGTTTTAGTCGCAGCTTGGGTGAGTTTGGTGCAACCATTACTTTTGTGGGTAATATCCCAAATGAAACCCGAACTATCCCCATTGCGATTTATTCATTCTTGCAACAACCCGATGGCGAAAATATGGCGATGAGATTGGTAGCCTTGTCTTTATTTTTGGCATTTTCAGCCTTGGTCGCCAATTATTTTATTCTGCAAAACTATCAACGGAAATTGGGAGGCTGATATGTTGAAATGTGCTTTTCAATATCAACAGGCCGATTTTAAGTTGAATGTTGAACTGGAAATGTCGCAGCAACTTTTAGGCATTGTTGGTGCTTCGGGTAGTGGTAAAAGTACATTTCTAAAAAATATTGTGGGGCTGTTGCAACCTCAGCAGGGCTATATTCACTTTAATAATCGTATGCTGGTAGATACACAGCAAAAAATTGATATACCGATGTATCAACGCAAAATCGCTTTAATTTTCCAGAATGCATTGCTGTTTCCACATATGAATGTACGGCAAAACCTAAGTTATGCTGAAAAATTAGTGTCCAAGTCCGAACGAAAATTTCAGTTTGAAGAAATTGTTGAATTGCTGGAACTAAAACCTTTAATTCATCGTAAAGCACATCAACTTTCAGGTGGGGAAGCACAGCGTGTGTCGATTGGACGTGCCTTATTATCTTCACCGAATTTATTATTGCTAGATGAACCTTTAACGGGTCTAGATCCGAATCTAAAGCAGCAAATTTTACCGTTTTTAAAACGGATTAAAGATGAGCTGGATTTGCCGATGATTTATGTGACCCATCATATGCAAGAATTGGAATATTTACAGGCAGACATTTTGCAGTTAAATCCGGGGAAATTACAGCCTAAACAAAACCTAATATCTAAGATGTAATGATTAAAGCATCTAAGAGAAAATAAAAATAGCCTAAGTAATTTAAAGTATAGGGTACTTAAGCTATTTCTATAAACATCAAATGATACTATTCAGATTTTTGATATTCATTAATCACTTCAAGCGCTGCGCGAAAGGCTTCTTGAGTTGCTGGTGCGCCACAATAAGGCAAGCTATGAAGTAAGACTTCTTGAATTTCTTCTACCGTCGCGCCGTTATTGAGTGCGCCACGAACATGACCTTTAAGCTCAGTGGGGCTTTTTTGTGCAGTTAAAAAGGCAATGGTAATCAGTGAGCGGTATTTACGAGGGAGCACACCTTCACGTTGCCAAGTTGAACCCCACGCATGTTCATTAATCCAGTCCTGTAAAGGTTGAGTAAATGGCACAGTATTGTCTTGTGCACATTTTACAAAAGATTCGCCCATCACTTCGGTTCGGACTTTTAAACCATTTTCAAAATCTTGTTGTGACATATTTTTTACTCTTTCAATGTCTATAAAAAAGAAGTGATCAAAGTTTATGCCTCAATGACTTCCATGCGTATTGGTTTATGGTCGTAGTTCGATTGCAATTGCGGTGACTTTACCACGACGCATATTTCGATGAATAATTGAATGTTTATAATAAAATTTGTGATTTTTGGAAATAACTGTTGATAAGCTATTGGTTTTAATAAAGATGATTTAAAAATGAAAAACTAAATTTTGATTTGGAATTTTATCTGGTCACTATTTGATAGTATTTTGTTCAGATAAGCGATTTGAGATAAAAAGTAGAGATAAAGGATCGCGGTTAAAATTATAAAATAGTGATATAAAAAAAGCCCTGATCAATGATCAGGGCTTTTCGTATTCTGGAGCGGGAAAGGAGACTCGAACTCCCGACCCCAACCTTGGCAAGGTTATGCTCTACCAACTGAGCTATTCCCGCAATGGTGTGAATTATAGAGAATTTAATAGAACTGTCAACTCTCTATAGTTATAAGTGGTCAATTAATCGGCACGACGCCAAATAGTACCTTGACGCGTATCTTCCAAAACCACACCTTGATCGAGTAAAGACTGACGAATTTCATCGGCCTTGGCGAATTCTTTGGCTTTTTTCGCATCTTTACGTTGTTGAATCAAATCTTCAATTTGTTCCGCGGTTAGGCCTAAAGCTTCCTGACCAATATCAGACTTTAAGAAATCATCCACATTGTATTGAACTAATCCAAGAATATTGGTGAGGTGACGTAAAGTTGAATAGTAAACTGTTGCCTGTTCTTGGTTTTCATCTTTTACTGCACGGTTGAGTTCTTTATTGATTTCGAACAATACCGCAATCGCTTCGGATGTATTAAAGTCATCACGCATTGCTGCATTAAAACGTTCAACCAAAGTTTCATCTAAAGTTTCAATGGTTTGTTCTCCATAAACTGCTTGATACGCTTTAAACGAATGATAGAAACGAGAAAGGGTATTTTTTGCTTCTTTCAGTGCAGTGTCCGAGAAGTTCACCGGGCTACGGTAGTGTGATGACACAATAAAGTAACGAATTACTTCAGGATGGAATTTATCCATCACATCGCGAATGGTGAAGAAGTTACCGAGTGACTTCGACATTTTTTCGCCATCGACATTAATAAAGCCAACATGCATCCAGTAATTTACATATTGTTCATCAGTCGAAGCTTCACTTTGTGCAATTTCATTTTCATGGTGCGGGAACATGAGGTCTGAACCGCCACCATGAATATCAAAGTGGTTGCCTAGGCAGCAAGTTGACATGGCTGAACATTCAATATGCCAACCTGGACGACCATTACCCCAAGGTGAAGCCCATGATGGCTCATTTTCTTTGGCATGCTTCCACAGCACGAAGTCAAATGGATGTTTCTTTTCAACTTCAACATCAACACGTTCCGATGCACCGGCTTGCATATCTTCCAGTTTACGGCCAGATAAACGACCATATTTGGCAAATTTTTCAACCTGGAAATACACATCACCATTGCTAGAAGGATAAGCCGTGCCTTTATTGACCAAATTACCGATCATGCTTTGCATCTGGTCAATATAATCAGTCGCACGCGGTGCTTCATCAGGAGCTAGGCAACCCAAATTTTCAGCATCGTCATTCATCGCTTGAATAAAACGATCGGTTAATGCGGTAATGCTCTCGCCATTTTCATTGGCACGTTTGATAATTTTGTCGTCAATATCAGTAATATTACGAACGTATTTTACTCTCCAGCCTTGACTGCGCAAGAAGCGGATAATGTAGTCAAATGCAACCATGACCCGAGCATGCCCAATATGACAGTAATCATAAACTGTCATACCGCAAACATACATATCGATATGTCCCTCGACACGCGGAACAAATTCAACTTTTTTACGTTGCTCTGAGTTGTATAGAACAAATGGCTGCATAAGTCTTCAAAATGCTAAATAAAAAGATGCTTCATCATAACGTAAGCACTATTTTTCATAAAGTTTTATGCGCTTTTTTTATAAGCTTGTGAAATCTTGTACATTTAGAAACGTGACATTTGCATAGATATGATAAAATTGCGAAAATTATTTTTGCTTGATTAGAGTCAACGCTTTATAGCGTTAAGGTAAACCTACTTTGAACCCACCAAATATGCCAAACCAAATAGACTTCCAAAAAGTTGCATTAGAAACTTTGCGTATAGAAGAACAAGCGCTAGAAATATTAGCGACGCAAATTGATGAACGTTTTAGCCATGCATGTGAAATCATTCTGCAGTGTCGAGGGCGATTAGTCATTACCGGAATGGGCAAGTCAGGTCATATTGGTCGTAAAATGGCGGCAACCTTTGCTTCTACCGGCACACCATCTTTCTTTATGCATCCGGGTGAAGCGGGACATGGCGATTTAGGTATGCTGGTACCGGGTGATGTCCTGATTGCGATTTCAAACTCGGGCAAGAGTGATGAAATTATGATGCTGATGCCCTTGATCAAGCGCTTGGAAATTCCGTTAATCACCATTAGTAGTGATGATAAAGGACCCATGCCACAAAATGCAGACGTGGCTTTAACCTTGGGTAATATTCAGGAAGCTTGTCCTCTAGGTTTAGCACCGACTTCCAGTACTACGGCAACTTTGGTTTTAGGTGATGCTTTAGCAGTTGCTTTGCTTGATGCACGTGGTTTTACTGCGGATGATTTTGCCATGTCACATCCAGCGGGTGCTTTGGGTAAACGTCTATTACTGCATGTCAAACACTTGATGCATACAGGTACAGAATTACCAAAAGTATCTCCAGATACACCAATGAATCAGGTTTTATACGAAATTTCAAACAAACGCCTAGGTTTAACCACAATTGTGGATCAAAATGATGTTCTGCTCGGTATTTTTACCGATGGTGATTTACGTCGTTTAATTGATAAGCAACAAGGTTTTGATGTGAACTTGGTGGTATCGGAAGTGATGACCAAGAATCCTTTAACCATTTCACAAGAAGTGCGTGCAGTTGAAGCTTTAGAACGCATGAACGAAAATAAAATCAATCAATTTGTTGTGGTAAACGATCTAAATAAAGTCATTGGTGTTATTAGCATGCATGACTTGACTCAAGCTGGGGTAAATTAATAAATGGCATCTTATATTTTATTGGAACAGGCACGTCATATTGAAGCTCTGGTTCTGGATGTCGACGGTATTTTAAGTGATGGTTTTGTGACATTGACCAATACAGGCGATGAAATTAAATCATTTGATATTCGTGATGGTTTAGGCATGAAACTTGTACAGCAAGCGGGTGTCAAAGTCATTATCATTACTGGACGTAAAAGCAATATTGTTGAAAAGCGTATGTCTGCTCTGGGGGTAGACCTGGTTTTTCAAGGTCGTGAAGATAAGGGCACCGCATTACGCGAAGCCTGTGCGCAATTGAATGTTGCACCAGAAGACTGTTTATATATGGGCGACGATTGGCCAGATCTTTCTGCATTTGCCATTGCCGGTATGAAAGTCACTGTGCCGAATGGTCATGTGGAAGTGCGACGTCGTGCAGACCTTGTAACTCAGGCAATGGGTGGTCGTGGTGCGGTACGTGAAATCTGCGATATGATTTTGATGGCCAAAGGGGCTTACGAAACGCTTCTTGAAAAATATACGGCTGTCCCACATTAATAGTTAAATAATTCATTGAATTTGAGTTAAGTACCACACTTATGGATACAAAAGTTTTATACGTAACTGCTATAGCAATTGCAGCTATAAGTGGTGGTTACTACTATTACAGCGGTAAGGGCAATAAACTTGAGGTTGATTCAGCAAGGAGTATGACCTATTCCGCTGAAAAAATTAATCTCACCCAAACCGATGATGACGGTAATTTGTATGTCCGTGCTCAAGTCGATCGTCTTGAACAGGACATGCAAAAACAAACCTCAAAACTAACCAATCTCAATGCTTCCATGTATAAAAATGGCGCAGTCGATGCCACTTTCTATGCCAAAGTCGCAAATAGTTATGATGATAATGAGCGCATTGTTTTGTCTGGAGACGTATTGGCGACCAAGTTAATGCAACAGGGCAAAATGCAGTTTCGAACCCAAGAGTTAACGGGATATCCTAAAACTCGTGAAATTGAAACCAATAAACAAGTCATTGTGCAATCTCCGCAAGCTGAATTTGTAAGCCAAGGTTTGAAAGCCAATTTAAATGACGGTCAATACGAATTTTTTAATATTCGAGGAAAATATGAACCAAAATCTTAAGCTTACATTGTCTAAAACCTTGCTTAAGCAAGCAGCTTTAGTCGGTTTGGTTGTATTCTCATCGGCAACGGCATTTGCAATTCCTTCTGACAGAACTCAGCCCATCTCCCTAGTGGCTGACCGTGCAACCTATAATGAAAAAACAGGGGTGACGACCTATACGGGTAATGTCATCATCGAGCAAGGCACCCTGAAATTGCAAGCCAATTCGATTGTGGCCAATTTGAATAGTCAAAAAGAAATCAGCACGATTACCGCGACAGGCGGCCCTGCGCGTTTTCAGCAAAAAGTTGATGTCAATAAAGGTTTAGCGAAAGGACAGGCACAGAAGATTCTTTATAATGCGCAAACCGGCATTGTCACTTTGTCTGGCAGCGCACTGTTAGAGCAAGATGGTGCAAGTATTCGTGGTAATACTTTGAAATATAGTATGAATAAGGGTGATATTGAGGCTACTGGTACGCCAAATAGCACGGGTTCATCTTCAGGTCGTGTTCAAATTGTTATTCCACCTTCTAGCTCAAAATCATTCCCAGGAGCACGTGATTAATGGATCAATCGCTAAATCAACCACAAACGCTTTGTATTAAACATCTTGCAAAAAACTATAGTAAACGATGGGTGGTTAAGGACGTTTCTTTCCAGATGCAAAGTGGACAGATTGTCGGGTTGCTTGGACCAAATGGTGCAGGTAAAACCACAAGTTTCTACATGGTGGTTGGTTTAGTTCGAATGGATAAGGGCGAGATTCATTTAGATGATCTTGATTTATCTGATTTGGCTATGCATGAACGTGCCCGCAAAGGGATTGGTTATTTACCTCAAGAAGCGTCTATTTTTAGAAAATTAACCATTTCTGAAAATATTATGGCGATTCTTGAAACACGTAAAGATTTAAACAAACAGCAACGCCAACAGCGTTTAAATGAATTGCTGGCTGATTTTAAAATCACCCATATTAAAGATTCTTTAGGCATGAGTGTTTCGGGTGGTGAACGTCGCCGTGCGGAAATTGCCCGTGCTTTGGCTGCTGATCCTAAGTTTATGTTACTTGATGAGCCTTTTGCCGGGGTCGATCCTATTTCTGTAGGTGATATTAAAGATATTATTCGGAACTTAAAAGATCGTGGCATTGGGGTGTTAATTACCGATCATAATGTACGAGAAACACTCGCGATTTGTGAGCGAGCATATATTGTCAGTGAAGGTGCAGTAATTGCAGAAGGAACACCACAGGAAGTTCTGGAAAATGAAACGGTGCGTGAAGTTTATTTAGGTGAAGATTTTACGGTTTAAAAATAAGCAAAATAAAAGATGATTTTGTTATAAATAAATGACAAGATCATCTTTGTATGTAATAAGTATTGAAATTAATAATTACATTACAAAAATAGATGTATTCTTTAGGAAATACGTTAAATATTCATAAAATAAAAATTATCATTCGAATGATGCTAAACAATCAAAACAACAAGATAGGTTTGTGTCAAAAGTTATTGCTGAGAAGCATACAGTGTTTGATATGTACTGTACCTTTACACATGAACTATGCCCATGCAGACAGTTCAAAAGAGTTCATGCAGTCGCTCAAGTCTGAGATGAGTCAAATTTTTGTTCCTAAATCAGATGAAAACTACAATAAGGCAGATATTGACGCCCTAAGTAATTATAAACTGGATATCTCCAAAGTTCAGGAATTACCTCTCATACAAGGTTCGGATCGCACGCGCCCTTTTTCTAAAAATCAGCCGGTGTATGAACCTGTTAGCCAATTAAGCTTCAATGAAACCATTCTTCGGGCATTACAACGCAGTCCAGATGTTTCAGCGTAATAGCATTGATTACGCGTCAGGTCGGTATGAGTTGGCGTAAATCTGCATTCAGTACAGATTTAATCAATCCGTGGCGCCTACCTGTTGTGGTGGAATTTCATGATGGTCAGGTCGGTGTTGTTGAAAAGGTCGATGCTGAAGGGAATGCCAATATTCAGCTAAGTGGCGATCAGAGGGCTTGCACAGACATTAACGCTAAATGTGCTGCAGTCCAATATTCGGCATTTTTATATTCTGCGACCAGAAAAATCCGTACCAGATGCACGGGTAGATGAATATATCAAACCTTATGAAAGCAGCTGGTTCTGGTCGATTGTATTACGTGACTGGAAACGTTATATCGATGTGATGTTTGGCTCCATGATTGCCAATATTCTGGCCCTGGCGACTGTGGTTTTTTCCATGAACGTTTATGACCGGGTCATTCCGGCACAATCAATACCAACTTTATGGGCGCTTGCTGGTGGTGTACTGATTGCTGCCATTTTTGAATTTAGTCTACGTGTCGCGCGAATTTATCTGTCTGATATTATTGGTAAGCGTGCGGATCTAAGAATTTCTGACCGGGTTTTTGGCCATGCTTTAAGAATTAAAAACAGTGAACGATCGAAATCTACAGGCACGTTTATTTCCCAGATTCGTGAGCTTGAAGGTGTGCGTGAACTGGTGACATCCACCACCATTTCAGCGATTGCCGATTTACCTTTCTTCTTGCTGTTTTTGGGAATTTTCTGGCTGATTGGCGACAACCTGTTCTGGGTGATGCTGTTGGTTGTGCCTTTAATGATTCTGCCGGGAATTCTGGCACAAAAACCTTTGGCAAAACTCGCCAGTGAAGGCATGCGTGAAGGTGCAATTCGTAATGCCATGCTGGTTGAAGCAGTACAAGGCATTGAAGATATCAAGCTATTGCGTGCTGAAGCAAGATTTCAGAATCAGTGGAACCACATGAATGAATCATCGGCAGATGTTTCAATGCGTCAACGTAAAATCGTCGGTGTCATGAATGCCTGGACCCAAAAAATTCAGGGTTTGACCTTTGCAATTGTGGTGCTGGTGGGTTGCTTTGCGGTGATGAAAGGTGACATGACCACTGGTGCTTTGGTGGCTTGTTCGATGTTGTCTTCACGCATGCTCGGTCCAATTGCGCAAATTACCGGTGTACTTGGTCGCTGGCAGCAAGCCAAAGTGGCTAAAAATGGACTTGATGAATTAATGAAAAAACCGGTGGATCAACCGGATCATGCCCATTTGATTCATCGTCCGACACTAAATGGTCATTATGAATTAACTGGCGTGACCTTTAAGTATGGCGAAGATGATCCAAAACCAAGTTTGATGATTCCAAAACTTGAAATCAGACCGGGTGAAAAGATTGCGATTCTTGGACGCAACGGTGCAGGTAAATCGACATTGCTTCAATTATTGTCAGGCATGCAAACTCCTGTTCAGGGCAAAATTAAACTTGATGGTGTTGAACTGGGTTTAATCGATCCTTCGGACGTGCGCCGTGATATGGGGTTGCTGAATCAGAATGCACATTTGTTCTTTGGTTCTGTGCGTGAAAACTTGACGCTTGGCGCTCCTTTAGCCAGTGATGAAGAAATATTGAATGCCTTGAAAATTACCGGTGCAATTCACTTTGTGCAGGAGAAAAAAGAAGGCCTGGATCACCTGATTCTTGAAGGTGGTGTTGGTTTTTCTGGAGGGCAGAAACAGGCGCTTTTACTGGCACGTTTACTCATTCGTCAGCCGAATATTCTGTTGCTGGATGAACCGACAGCATCGATTGATGATGTATCAGAAAAACAGCTGATTGATCATCTGAAATTATGGCTTGGTCAACGCACCATGATTGTTGCGACGCATCGTCGTGCAGTACTGGAACTGGTGGACAGAATTATTGTGGTGAATGATGGCAAAATCGTGATGGATGGACCTCGTGATCAGATTCTCAATCAAAATCAGCCACAGCAACGTCAGGTTGCAGGAGCTAATTCATGAGCGCTAAATCACAGACTGTAAAAAGTACCATCAAAGTCACTGAACTTGAACCGCCTTTACCCAAAGCCAGTGTGTTTATCTGGATGATCTGTTTGGGGTTACTCACCTTATTGCTATGGGCATGGTTTTTTAAACTTGAAGAAGTTTCTACAGGAACCGGTAAAGTGGTACCTTCCTCAAAAGAGCAGATTATACAGTCTCTTGAAGGCGGTATTTTAACCAAGTTGAATGTTCGTGAAGGTGAAATTGTCAAGCAGGGTCAGATCCTGGCTCAGCTTGATCCGACTCGACTGGAATCTAATGTCGGCGAATCCGCTTCATTGCTGATGTCTTCACGTGCAACTTCAGCGCGTTTAAGAGCTGAAGTGAATGGAACACCAATTTCCTTTTCTCAGGAAGTTTTAAAAGACAGTAAACTGGTGAAGGAAGAAACCGCGCTTTATCATTCACGCCGTGCCAATCTGGATGAATCTATGTCGGGTCTACGTCAGGCTTTAAGTTTGATCGAGCAGGAACTGAGCATGACCGAACCTCTTGTGGCTAAAGGGGCTGCAAGTGAAGTGGAAGTTTTACGTCTAAAACGTGAAGCCAATAATTTGCGTAATCAAATGAATGATATTCGCAATCAGTATGATGTGAAGTCGCGTGAAGAATTATCCAAAGCCAATACGGATGTAGAAACCCAGCAACAAGTGGTGAGAGGAAAGTCAGATACGTTAAGCCGTACGGTTTTCAAAGCGCCCATGCGCGGGATCGTCAAGGAAATTGATGTCATGACCATTGGTGGTGTGATTCCACAAAATGGCAAGCTGATGACCATTGTTCCTTTGGATGAACAGTTATTGATTGAAGCTCGAATTTTACCGCGTGATATTGCATTCATTCATCCTGGTCAGGAAGCGCTGGTTAAAGTCACGGCTTATGACTATTCCATTTATGGTGGTTTGAAAGCTAAGGTTACAGTGATTTCACCGGATACAATTCGCGATGAAGTCAAGCAGGATCAATTCTATTACCGCGTTTATATTCAAACTAATACCGATAAATTAACCAATAAAGCCGGTAAGCAATTCAGTATTACTCCTGGTATGGTGGCAACGGTTGATATTAAAACCGGACAAAAATCAGTACTGGATTACCTGATTAAACCGTTTAATAAAGCGCAAGAAGCCTTGCGTGAACGCTAATTAAAAAATTGAGAAACTCCATTTAAAAGCCTCCTTTGTATAGGAGGTTTTTTATTGTCTGCAGATGCTTTAAAACACGTTATAATTTTACAGTGATTTTTTTATTGTTAGATTTATGCCATTTACGATTGCCTCGCCTGTTACTTTCGAAGAAGACATTAAAAAAAGTCGCTTTCAAGCTATTGCTGTGCCTGTTGAAAATGAACAAGCAGTAAAAGATTTTTTGGAGACCCATAAAGATATCACCACAACACATCAATGTTGGGCATGGAAAATTGGATACAATGTCCGTTTTAATGATGATGGTGAACCATCGGGAACTGCGGGAAGACCTATTCTAGCCACCATTGAAGGCAATGAATTAACCAATATTCTGGTTTTGGTAAATCGCTGGTATGGTGGAATCAAACTCGGAACGGGTGGCTTGGTTCGTGCCTATGGTGGCTGTGCCGGACAATGTTTGTTACTGGCTGAAAAAATTGAACTGATTGAAAAGAAAAAAGTCAGTTTTGCCTGTCAGTTTAATGAATGGTCGATCTTTCAATATGAACTCAATCAACAGCAAATCGAATTTAAAGAAGACTATACCGCGACGGGGGTACAGGTCGAAGCCTTAGTACAAATTCACCAAATTGAACCCTTGTCATTGAAAATTCAGGATGTGACGCGCGGGCGTGAACAACTCAAAATTGTAGAAGAACCACAGAATGACTGAACAAGATCAGCTGTTAAAATATCGTGAACAGCATAAGCATCGCTTGAACTATATGCCGTGGTTATATTGGTCATTAAAACCGAAAAATCGTGGCTGGGCTGAAGCATGGCAAAAAGAATATCAAGCTTATTTAATGCAAATGGAAACGGTTGAGATTGGTGAAAACTGTTTTATTTCACCGCTGGCGCATATTTTTGCCGAGCCGGGCCGAAAAATTGTGATTGGCGATAATACCTTTATTGCGGCAGATTGTACTTTGCATGGACCATTAGAAATTGGCAATGAAGTTGCGATTAATCATCATTGCCTTCTTGATGGTGGACGGATGGGCATCAAGCTACATGATCAGGTCCGTATCGCTGCATATTGTCATTTGTATGCCTTTGACCATGGCATGGAACTCGAACAGCCGATTTACCAGCAACCTGTCCGTTCGAAAGGAATCGAGATTGGTCAGGATGTCTGGCTAGGTGCACATGTAGGTGTAAAGGATGGTATAAACATTGGATCGCATGCCGTGGTTGGCATGAATAGTATGGTCACAAAAGATGTAGAAAAAGCGGCTATCGTTGCAGGTAATCCTGCGAAATTTATTCGTTATCGCGATTAAAAAATCTAATAAAATTAATATGAATTGCCGAGTAAGTTTAATTACATAAAAGCATGCACAGTCTGTAATAGATATGCTAAGTTAAAAATAACAAATAGACTTAAAGCCTTCCAAGGCGAAAAGCGAGGCGAAAATGAAACGTGTAATCGCTTGTATTGATTCTTCTCCATGTGTGAATGCAGTTGCTGAAGCTGCCGCATGGGTTGCAAAGCAGACCCAACGTGAATTGGTGTTATTACAGGTTTTAGATTATTACCCGGCCAGTTATCACTTGGGGGAAATAAGTGGTGTGATTGGTTTTGAAAGTAATGCAATGTTACTGAAAGAACTGGCTGAACTTGAACAAAAACAAAGCGAATTGGCACTAAATTATAGTAATAATTTACTTAATCATATTAGCGAAATGATTCAGCAGAAGTACGGTTTAACTGCCTCGCATCTCCAGGAAAAAGGCGATTTTTTAGAGCAAAGTTTTAATGTGCTTAGAGATGACGACATTGCCATTATTGGTCGAGTCGGGGAACGCTCTGCAGAGCGGAATAAACCGATCGGCAGTAATGTTGAAAACTTTATTCGTGGGGTCAATTGTACCGTAATGACAGTTGGTGAAAAATTCCAGCCACCAACACGATTTATTTTTGCCTATGAATATTCGCCTACCTGCGTCAATTTGATGAAACGAATTGCACAAAGTGATTTGTTAAGACTGCTACAGTGTCATGTGCTCTATGTCGGCGATCATCCAGAAATATTGAATGAACCATCACAATACTTAAAGAATGCCGGCTTAGATGTAATCATGGAATATCGTTATGGCGATGTTGCTGAAAATATACTTGAATATCAGAGTGAACATGAGATACAACTGATTGTACTCGGTGCATTTAGTCACAGTAAAATTCACCAGTTCTTTTTGGGCAGTGTGGCAACCACTATTTTCCGAAATTCAACTGTACCGTTGTTGGTGGTAAAATAAGCAATACTTTTGCTTATAAGCAGTGATTAAATATTAGTCATAGTTATCCGCATAACTTGTGGATAACTATATGGATAGTCTGTGTAAATTGCTAATAAATAAATAAAAAAACAATGCGATTGTTTTTTGATCTTTGTGTCAAATTATTTCACTATGGCTAAAGCAAAGCCATCATGGCCCTTACTGCCTACAGTTTGTAATGCTGTACAGGACAAGATTCGAGGATGGTTTTGTAAAGCGACAAACATCTCTCGGATACCTTCAATACTGGGTTTGTGATTTTCAGGATTGATGATATCACCCGCACGGATGACATTATCGAGCACAATAATGGTTCCTGAATGAGACAAGTCCAAGCTTAATTCTAGATATTCCGGGTAACTCTGTTTATCGGCATCAATAAAGATAAAATCGAAAGGTTCGAAGTCAGCAGGCAAGGCTTTTAATACATCCGCTGCACGTCCAACTTTCAGCTCAATCGTTTGCGGAAGTTTGGCATTGTCGATATTTTCCTGAGCCAATGCTGCGTGTGTATCTCGACCTTCGATCGTTAAAATATAACCATCTTCAGGGAGCGCACGCGCCAGCCACATTGTACTGTAAGCTGCAAAAGTACCCAGTTCCAGTACACGTTTACACTTATTCATCTGAATGAGCATTTGCAGTAGCATGCCTTGATTGGGCGCTACTGCAAGGTGATCTGGAAAGCCTCTTTCTTCAGTATTTTTTAAAGTCTGTAGAAGAATAGGGTCTTCTGGAATTAAATGTGAATCGATGTAAGCATCAATCTCTGTCCACATTTGTTGCATAGTTTAGTCACCTTTGTTGCGATGCAAGCATTTTAAACTTTTCCAATCAGAGTGCAATTTATCGTTTAAATTTATTGAAAATAGGGCAATAAAAAAGAGATCAGCAAGATCTCTTTTTATCTGAATTCGCTTTTAGTAATTACACATCGATGAATGACGGGATAAGTCAGGTCCCCAGGTGCGATAGCCTTGGGTATCAATATGGATTTGGCCTGAAGCATACAGTCCAAGTCCCATATTCAGGCTTTGACCATGTTGCGCCCAGAATTCGCATAATTTAAATTTGGTGTTTTCGATAAAGGCATAGTCTTCAGCATGAGGATATGCAGGTCCAACACGGAAATCGATAGCAGAGTTAAATAAATGACGTGATGAATTTGCACCACCAGCACACTGGTTCAATGGTAAATCACGATAAACTGAAGTGACTTCAAAGTCGGTGAGCACTTTGGCTGCAACCAGATATTTAAATACACGCAAAGTCGAAATTTGATTGTTCCACAACTCACGGTTTGGAATCATGTATTGTGAACGGGAACATTTTTGCCAATCCCGTGCTGTACGCATCAATTCAAAACTTGGAATGATATTGCCGACACCATTTTGTTCAAGGAACACTTCATATTCACGCACGCGTCGTAAGTTATCGCTTGTAGCAACCCAAGCATTGTAAGCGTAGGGAACCGTTTTAGGCGGAACAGGGCGTTCAATGATGATGCGTTCTTGAGGAATGAAGATTCGTTTTCCGTCGGGAGTCGTGGTTGTACGTCCTTGTTTCTGAGGAGATGTAGTACATCCAATCATAACAAGTGGGATTAAACCGAACCCGATTAATCCCTTGAGAAAATGCTTCATTATAGAAATCAAATATTTATAAATACATTCGCTATTTTAATATAATTTAAAGGATAAAATTTGGAAATATTGCAATCAAATGTTTTTTTAAGTATAAAAAAAGATCAGCAGTTGCTGATCTTTTTTGAGGTGAAAACGGGATTATTTTTCCAAGTATTGTAACTTGTCAGCTTTACCATTCCATTCTTCACGATCGGCAGGTTGATCACCAATCTGGGTGATGTTTGGCCACTTTTGTGAAAGTTCAGTATTCAGTTCAATAAAGACTTCTTGACCTTCCGGTAACTCATCTTCAGAGAAAATAGCATTCGCAGGGCATTCAGGTTCGCATAGTGCGCAGTCAATACATTCATCAGGATTGATGACGAGGAAATTTGGACCTTCGTAGAAACAATCCACTGGACAAACTTCTACGCAGTCTTGGTATTTACATTTAATACAATTTTCAGTGACAACAAAGGTCATGGCGACAGCTACCTAAAAAATATGGTTCTAATTACTCTTGCTGTATTTTAGGCAAAAATGCATGTAACTAACAATTGCTTTTATTGATATTTGTTATATATAAGGCTGTTAATTTTGCTAAAAAATGAATATAGCGTTAAATATGGCATCTAAATGAAAAAGACTCCTATTTAGGAGTCTTTGACTTATTCATGATGGTTTCAAATTAAGCTTCTAGGGCATCTTTCAAAGCATAAATTTGTTGTAGTGCTTCACGTGGTGAAAGACTATCGACATCTAAAGCTCTTAATAGATTCAGCGCAGGCACATCTTTTTCCACTTCAACAATACGTTCAATCACTTCAATGGACGCTTCATCTGCCACACTAAATAAGTCATTTTGTACTGCTTTATTGAGTTGCTGATGTTGCTGTTTTTCCAAAATCTTTAAACGATTTTGTGCTTCTTTAATCACGCTGGCAGGAATTCCGGCTAATTTTGCCACTTGCAGACCATGACTTTGGCTTGCTGGACCCTGCTGAACTTTGTGTAACAGAATTAAATTGCCATTTAATTCCTTGGCGGTGACATGGTAATTATCAATACCAGATTCTTTGCCGAGTTCGGTGAGTTCAAAATAGTGGGTCGCAAATAAGCACAGACATTTAATGCGCTTGCTGAGGTCAATCACACATGCCCAAGCCAACGATAAGCCATCATAGGTACTGGTACCGCGACCGACTTCGTCCATCAGTACCAAAGACTGGTTGGTGGCATGATGCAGAATCTGTGAAGTTTCCGTCATTTCCACCATAAAGGTTGATTTGCCAGTCGATAAATCATCTGCTGAACCAATACGGGTAAAGACCCGATCGATTGGACCCAACACTGCAGATTTGGCAGGGACATAGCAGCCACAATAAGCCAATAAACTAATCAGTGCGGTTTGACGCATAAAAGTGGATTTACCACCCATATTTGGCCCCGTCACAATGGCCATACGATGATTGAAATCTAAAGTCGTATCATTTGGGGTAAAGGCAGTTTTACTTAATGCTTCAACCACAGGGTGGCGACCGGCGATAATTTTCACCCCAATTTCAGGGCTAAACTCTGGACGCGACCAGTTGCGTAAGCGTGCTTGATGGGCAAAGTTGGCAAGCAAGTCAATTTGTGCAATCGCGCTGCTCATCATTTGTAAATTACCGATATCTTGGCGTAATTCATCCAGCAGCATTTCAAACAACATTTTTTCACGCGCTAGCGCACGAGATTCACTGGATAACACTTTATCTTCAAAAGACTTGAGTTCTGGCGTGATATAGCGCTCTGCATTCTTTAAAGTCTGGCGACGAATGTAATGATCCGGTGCCTGATCTGCTTGTGCGCGGGTCAGTTCAATGTAGTAGCCACTGACACGATTGTAACCAATTTTAAGGGTTGAAACCCCAGTGTTTTCACGCTCCTGGATTTCCAAATCTATCAGGAACTGACCGGCATGATCGCGAATTTTACGCAGTTCATCCAGTTCACTGTCAAAACCTTCTGCAATGACATTACCATCACGAAGTAATACCGGTGGGTGCTCAACAATGGCTGACAGCAGGCGTTGGTATAGCCCCTTGAAATCACCCAACTCATTATCTAATTGTTGAATTAAGCTTGATTGCTTGGCTTGAGTAATCGGCTGAATGGCATGACGTAATAAAGGGATTTGTGCACAGGCTTGACGCAGTTGAACTAGATCACGTGGACGTGCACTGCCTAAAGCAATACGACTCAGCACACGTTCAATATCACTAATGTCTTTCAGCACCAAGCGAATCGGTGATTCATGATAACCATTCAGCATCGATGCCGTTGCATCAAGGCGGGCATCAAGTAATTTGGTATCACGCAGCGGCTGCATTAAGGTGCGACTAAGTAAACGTCCACCCATCGCCGTTTGACAATCATTGATGAGTTGAAACAGCGACGTGCCATGATCAAACAATGGTTCAACTAATTCTAAATTGCGACGCGTGACTGGATCTAAGGCAATAAAGTCACTGCTTTGTTCCAGTTGAATGGAACGGATATGCGGTAAAGCTGTTTTTTGAGTTTCTTTGGCATAGTGAATCAGTGCGGCTGCAGAGGCTTTTGCCAGCGGCAAATGATCAATACCGAAACCTGACAGTGTCGATACTGCCAACTGATCACATAAAGTTTTTTGAGCATTATTTACATTGAAATCGACATTCGGACGCTTGGTGACAGGGCATTCGAGTTGCTTTTTGATTTGCTCAATAATATTGGGATCAACAATATCTTCATCAACCAGAATTTCGCTTGGCATTAAGCGGGAAAGTTCAATCGCGAGTTGCTCGTGTTGGAAGTCTTGTTGTTGAACCTTGAAAATACCTGCACTTAAATCTAACAATGCAATACCAATTTGATTTTGTTGAATGCAAAGCGCGACCAAATTGGAAGATTGATGACTATTCAGCAGCGCATCATCAGTCAGTGTACCAGGCGTAATAATTCGCACCACGCCGCGTTCCATAGGTGCCTTACCGCGAGTGCCTGCGCTCTCGCCTTCACCCAGCTGTTCACAAATGACAACGGTTTCGCCTTTTTTAACCAGACGTGCCAAATAGCCTTCGGCTGCATGGTAGGGTACGCCCGCCATAGGGATCGGTTCACCATTGGCTTTGCCACGATGGGTTAAAGTAATCCCCAGTAATTTTGCTGCTTTATGCGCATCATCAAAAAATAACTCATAAAAGTCACCCATACGGTAAAACATGAGTGAGTGAGGATGCTGCATTTTTACAGTTAAATATTGCTGCATCATTGGCGTTAAAGTGGAAAAATCAGCCATGATTTCCGGGTAACTCATTGAGGTAAAATCCTTAAATATTTGAATAAATCTAGATCGCTAAAAACTTGGCTGTCTCACCAATTTCAATTTTTTGCATGAAGATAAGTTTATTTACCAGTAAGACATTCAGGTCTTATATTTTTTAATTTTCTGGCAAGTCGTGCCTATCAAAAAACTTAACTTCATTCGAGTGGCTTATCTTATCAAATTTGCATGAGCAGAGAAAAATGCTTTGCAATAAATACGTAAAAATTAGGAAACAGTTTTTTATTTTTCTATGAGGATATTAAGGTGTGGGAATATAGCTGTAATAAAGATCAATAAGCTAAAGTTGAAATATTTTAATCATTTTTGGAAATAATAGCCTAAGAGAATATCTTCACACTAAGTTGAACAGCAGATCAGCCGATCATGTAGATGAAGCATGATCGGCTGAAATTGATAAACCTTAACCCTTAAGGTTTATGTAAACCTAATTGGGTCAAATGGAGACGTAAGATTCGACGTAATTCTAAAACGGCTTCGGGGGTTTCCTGGATGGAATGTCCACCTTTGATGATCTTTTCAGAAACCGCCCCATTTAAGTGGGCGCTCTTATACGGGACGACATCATCGGTAATGATATTCAGATCATCACTGTTGGTGATATTGCCCATAATGGAATGGAAGGCGAGACCTTTACGGGGGTTAATGTCTTTAGTTAGTTCCATAAACTTGGACTGATAACTTAAATCACTCGGACCATTTTGAATAAGACCATTATCAATCTGCTTTAATAGATCTTTAACGTCCAGATCCTGGTTTTGTATGCTGTCACCGATCGCAGAAAGGAATGCACCGGGTATGCGAATAATTTTACGTGCTGCCTTGGTAAACCAGCGATCTGCATAATCGGTTCCTTTATGCGGTGATGCGAGAAAAATTGCACGACTAAAATTAGGAATATCCTTCATGACCAAGCGTTGTGAAACGATTGGTAATTTTTGATATTTATTTAATTTGCGATTGTTCATCATGGCTAAGGCTTTTTTAGTCACATCTGCATCACTGACCAAAAGGCGGGCAATGATGCCTCCCATACTATGTCCAACCAGTACCGCATCTTTTTTGGCTGGTGCTTTGGCATCAACCTGTGCAAAAGCCTGATTGAGCAGGGCATAGATTTGAAAGCGACTTTCAATAATTGGCATATTGGTTGAATAGAACACTTGCCAGACCTGAAAATTCTCACGCAGCACCGTGTCACCCATAATGTCATTGGTCAGTCGGATCCACGCTTCAGGACTACTGGCTAGACCATGCACCAAAACAATGACTTTTTTATTTGGGTTATAGGGTTCGAGCATATATAAATGCGGCATGGTGAGATGATCGTCACGATCAATCAGAGTCAAATAGGCAGCTTTACCCAGATTATTTTGTGCCAGCCATAAACCATAGGGTGTAGAGAAGTTAGCGGCAAGCGGATAGCTTTTGCCTGCCAGATCAACTTTTTCATATTTATAGGGATCAAACGCTTTTAACTCAAACTCTGCCTTATTTAAAATGTCCTCAATATTGGTCGCAGATTTCGGCTGCGCGGTAAGGGTGGCTGCCAAATAACGGGCTTGATGAATATTCGGATTGACGCCATTTTGGTAGCTAAAATTTATCGGGTCGATAATGTATTTATTTTTACCTTCACCAATATCATCCTTAACTTGCGGTAAAACAACAACAAATTCTGAACCAAAACCATCACGGCGGTTAATGGAACGTAACCCTGAAAAATTCAGGTTATAACTTGAGAGCAGCTGCTCAATTTTCTGTTCTTTGAGTTGCGGGTAATGATCAAAGTTAATGCTGTATATACTGTTGCCAACTTTAATCCGGTGTTCGACTTCCGTGGGTTTGTAACGTAGGCCATAAGCGGAAACCAGTTTAGCCAAGGCTAAGTTATAGAAGTCACGAATCTGAACCTGTCTGTTATCAAAAATACGGTCTTGTGGTCCGCGTTTTGTTTTAAACATATAGGCATAACTGTATCGAATACTTTTATCCAGCATATACAGTTGTTGCTCTAAACATTTATCATAAGTTACTTGCTGGAGCTGTTGTTTTTCTTGTGACCTGGTGCTGGTTAAAATACTGGTTTTACAATCACTTGAGTTTTCAAAGGTTAAGGCTTTAGCTAAGTAGACTTCACTTGCTGTAGATAATAATTGTTCATCTTGAATTTGGGGAATTTGTTGCAGTTCCTGCACACATTGTTCAGGTTCATCAGAGCAGATTTTTGCTTCACGACCTGTCATTGAGAGCACGTTTAAACTGGCTTCACTCAATTTGTTGCGGGTGAGTATACTTTCTCGTTCATTGGCGATGGTGACATTGATGGCTTGATTTTTAACACTTACAATTTGACATCCTGTCAGCAGATAACTACTGAATAGCGCGGCAAATAAAACTGTGTATATCTGTTTTGGCATAATAATAGTCTGCAATAAGTATTTGTTCGAATTTTATTCATCATACGATAGTTCTTCTAAATTTCCATTCATGCAAATAAAAATAGACCGTACTTGACGGCCTATTTTTACTTTAGTTTAGCTTTAAATATTAAGGTGCTGGTGTTGCTGGTGTTGCTGGTGTTGCTGGTGTTGCTTGAGCAGGAGCAATGATTTGCCAAACATTCCAGCGACCTTGCTTTTCAATTTCAGCAATTAAACGGTCAGCCACTTCAGCTTCTTGCGGATATTTTACTTTGTAATTTTTCAAAGTTTGAATCGCATTTTTCTTTTGTTCCATGGCAATGTAATTATTTGCCGCAGATAGATACGCTTCCTGAACACCCGCTTGCATCGCTTTATCTAAATAAGGGATCGCTTCACGCTGACCACCACCTTCAGATAAACCAAAACCAAACCAGAAGTTTGCTTCAGCATCTTCTTTGTTGATTTTTAAAATGCGTTGCGCATAAGTTAAAGATTTGGTGGTGTAGACTGAACCCAAGTCCAGGTTACGCGCCATTACACTGGCTTTAAATGCACGAATCAGAACATCAAAAGACGCATTATCTCGAGATGCTAAAGTATCCAGCTGTTGCGTCAATTCTTTTAACTTCGCTTCAAAACCCTTACGTTCTTGACGTTCAGTAAAACGAGGTGGGTAATGGCGTGCTTTACCTTCAACCAATTGTAAAAAGTCATCAATTTCAGTGACATCAATTTCATTTTCGCCCGCAAGTACGGCAAATTTCAAATTACGTGTATTACTGTTCACTGTTGGAATAATGAGCTTATTCACATCTAGCGTCACTTTCTTGGAAGGATCGCTTTGCAGATTCACTTCCATTTTAGTGACAGGCTGTGCTGCAGCTTGTTTTAATGCAATTTCAAATGGAGGTGGAGCATCATAGTTAAATGGATTCAGCGCATAGAACGGTGGAGTCAAATCGGGTTCAGTGAAAATAATTGGAGTAGTCGGCTTTTTGTCTTCTTTCGGTGCCGTACTACATGCAGAAAGTAAAGAAACCGCTATTAATGTGCATGCCAAAGGCTTAAGGGTCATATGGATCATCCATTCATTTAATTTTAAAATTAATTAAGGGCTGTTAATATTTCATAAATGGCTTGCGCTGTAGGCTAAAATTGGGCAGATCAGTCATGAAACGAAGACAATAGCGAGACTATTTTCAAGTTTCATTACGAAATCTGAGATAATTTTAGCCACAATCTTTCAGCATGAGCATATTTTTTTTGCTGTTATATTGTTGCGAAGCAATCATTTAGAATGACTAAATTTCCTGCTTCGCACCTCATATCAACTAAAAAATATGAGTCGTCGCAAACATAGATGAAGTGTCAACAGGCCCAATTTGCATGTTCGTCAGTCTAAAAAAACTGGCACGAACACACAAGTTAGCAATTGTGAAGAATCACATAAGCACTTTAGGCTTTGGATTGAGTGCTTTGTGCTTCGCATTCACGGCGCACATCTTCAATGATTTTAAGCTCTTCAACACTAAATGGCTGTTCGTCTTGCTGCTTTTTAAATGAAGGATCGAGCAACGATAAACGCTGACATAAGGTATTCATGCGTTTTTCATTGAGTTGAATTCGATCCAGCAAAACACGCATCCCATCTAAAATAGGATCTGACTGATCTTGCGTTGCCGCATAGGGTTGGAAACCAATACTCTCCGCATAATCACGGCGACGTGCTTCTTCAGCATCTTTAGGTTTGTCTTTGGTGATAAAGCGGGCTGGATTGCCAACAGCCGTGGTATCAGGCGGAACTTCTTTGGTTACGACAGCATTGGAACCGACTTTAGAGTTTTTACCCACGGTAAAAGGTCCAAGAATTTTTGCACCGGCACCCACCACTACACCATCTTCCAGGGTTGGATGACGTTTGCCTTTATTCCAGGTTGTCCCGCCCAGCGTTACGCCGTGATAAAGCGTGACATCATCACCAATTTCAGCAGTTTCACCAATCACCACACCCATGCCATGATCGATAAAGAAACGACGACCAATTTTTGCACCCGGGTGAATTTCAATACCTGTGGCAAAACGGCTAAAAGAAGACAGCAGGCGAGCAGAGCCTTTACACTCTTTTTGCCAAAGTTCATGGGCAATACGATGCATAATCAGTGCATGAATGCCGGGATAAGTCGTTAGAACTTCTAAGGTGTTTCGAGCTGCAGGATCGCGCGCGAATACAGCCTGTATGTCTTCTCTGAGCTGTTTAAGCATTAGGTTGATCCTCTGAAGAATCTGTTGTCTTGTCTGTAGATTTTTTCCATTTACCACTATTCATCGCTTGTACACGTGTGAATATGCCACGAAGTAAATGATATTCCATACGGTCTAATTGTATACGTCCAAATAGACGACGCAAGCGTAAAGGCAGTAAACGTGGATTTTTTGGATCCATAAATTCAATTTCTGCCAACATTTTTTCAATATGCGGGTAGAACTGTTCCATTTGTTCATGCGTGACCAAAGGTTCATCCCAATGCATCGACTCGGTATCCGTCACTTGCATGGTTGCTTCGGGATCATCTTTCTGTTCGGTCAATGCCATTGCCGCCATACGCATTTCATAGCAAATCACTTGAATGGCTTGGGCAACATTGAGTACACCGTAATCGTCATTGACTGGAATGGTGACGTGATAATTGGCCATCGCCAATTCTTCATTGGTCAAGCCGCGGTCTTCACGTCCAAATACAATCGCAATTTCTTGTTGATCTTTTACTACTGCATTGAGCGATTTTTCCGCAGCAGGACGAGCATCCAGCAAAGGCCACGGAATGGTACGGCTACGTGCACTGGTGCCAAAAACCAGATGACAGTCTTTAATCGCATCTTCTAGTGTAAGTACAATTTCAATCTGTTCGATTAAATCTACAGCACCAGCAGCCAAAGCATTAATGTCTGGATGCGGATAGGTTTTAGGTGCAACCAGTACCAGCTTGGATAAGCCCATGGTTTTCATTGCACGTAAAGCACTACCAATATTCGCAGGTAAGGTGGTATTGACCATGACAATACGCACATGGGAGAGATGTGCTGAAACAACAGCATTGTCAACTTGACTCATAATGTGTCCGATTTTAATTTAAATATTTAAAAACTAAGAATATTGGTTGGCTTCAGCTTGATACATATCCATCGCATCATCCATGCTGACATTGGCAGGTGGCGGTGCAATGTATGCGGGCTTGCCATGATGCGCGGCCTTGGCAGCTTTGGACTTCACTTGATATTCAATGTGAATGACATCCTTGCCAAAATAATCGCGTAATTTCGCCAGCAGTTCATCCTGTGGCGCAACTTTCCAATTTAACCCCAAGTGAACTTCCGCAGAAGCGTAGGGATAATCAATTTTTAATTGCACTGGAATATGATTGCACATATCGACATTACAAAACGGAATCAGAATCTTTTGTAAATCCTGACTCAATGTTTTGGTCAGATGTTCATTATTCAGTTTGATCTGGATGCTATTGGCTCGTTTCTGACGAATATCATTCAGACTGAACGCCTTGGTTAAACGTCCCATTGGCCGGTCATAACCTTCACGTTCATAGATTTCGCCTTCAATCACCACCACACGGTCGGCCTGAATGACATCTTTAAAGCGCTGGAAGCGTTCATGATTGGCAGAAACTTCAATACGTGCCGTACCATCATCCAGAGTCACCATCATACGGTTCGGGAAGTTGGCAACATCCACCACCAAGCCGGCAAATACCGTGGTTACACCGCGACGTGTAGGTGTTAATTCATTAATCCGTACAGGAATAAAGGACTTTAACTCTGGACGATAAACATCAATCGGATGTCCAGTCAAATACAAGCCGAGGGTGTCTTTTTCGCCTTTAAGACGGACTTCATCTGACCACGGTTTTACAGGTTTAGCCGGTTTACGTTGAACTTCCTCAACTTCACCAAATAAATCCATAATGCCCGTTTCACGATTAGAGCGTGCTTGGTCAGCCGCTTGAACCGCTTCTGGCAATTGCGCCATGATGCTGGCACGATCTATGCCTAAACAGTCTAAAGCACCAGAACGAATCAGTGCTTCCAAAGTTCGTTTATTGATTTTTTTCAGATCAATACGATGGCAGAAATCAAATAAATCTTTGTAAGGACCGTCCTGCAAACGTGAGTCAATCACCGATTGCATGGCTGCTTCACCCACGCCTTTAATTGCACCTAGGCCATAAACAATGGTTTTTTCATCACTGGCATGGAACTGGTAAAAAGACATGTTAATGGAAGGAGGAAATACTTCTAAGCCATTAATTCGGCAGTCATCAATCAAAAATACAATACTGTCGGTATTCTGCATTTCCGAAGTGAGTACCGCTGCCATAAATTCAGACGGATAATAGGCTTTTAACCATGCAGTTTGATAAGCAACCAGGGCATAAGCGGCGGCATGCGATTTGTTAAAACCGTAGCCTGCAAACTTTTCCATATAGTCAAAGATATGGTTGGCAGTGGCTTCATCAATATCTTTTTTTGCAGCACCTTCAATAAAGATTTGACGCTGCTTGATCATTTCTTCAGGTTTCTTTTTACCCATGGCACGACGCAGCATGTCCGCGCCACCGAGGGTATAGCCGGCGCAATACTGCGCGGCTTGCATGACCTGTTCCTGGTAAACCATGATCCCGTAAGTTGGCTCAAGTACGCCTTCCAGTAACGGATGCAGATATTCAAACTCGCCCCCATGCATACGGTGGATAAAGTCAGGAATAAGATCCATTGGACCCGGACGATACAAGGATACGAAAGCAATAATTTCTTCGAACTTGCTTGGACGCGCCTCTTTCAGCATTTTTTTCATGCCGACGGATTCAAACTGGAATATCGCAGTGGTGTTGGCATTTGCGAATATCGAATAAGCTTTGGCGTCGTCTAGCGGGATATGCGCAATATCAACCGTTTTTTCAGGTCCAACGCGTTTATTAATATTTTGAATTGCATCTTCAATTACGGTCAGGTTACGTAGACCCAAGAAGTCGAACTTCACCAGACCGGCTGATTCAACATCATCTTTATCGAATTGAGCGACGCGGTTGGTACCATCCGCATCGCACATGACTGCCGAATAGTCGGTAATTTTACCCGGTGCAATCACCACACCACCGGCATGTTTACCGGTATTACGGGTAATGCCTTCAAGTTTGAGGGCCATTTCCCAGATTTCAGCCGCATCATCATTGTCTGGGTTGGATGGATTGGTGACGATATCTTTAAGCTGTGGTTCCATGTCGATGGCAGCACGAAGATCTACACCTAAGGGTTTGGTTGGGATCAACTTCGAGATACGGTCAGCAAGTCCGTAAGATTTACCCAGTACACGCGCTACATCCCGGATGGCACCTTTTGCGGCCATGGTTCCGAAAGTGGCAATCTGTGATACTGCATCACGGCCATAATGACGGGCGACATAATCAATCACCCTGTCACGACCTGCGATACAGAAGTCGATGTCAAAGTCGGGCATTGAGACACGTTCAGGGTTCAAGAAACGTTCGAACAGCAGGTCATAACGCAGTGGGTCAAGATCGGTAATTTTCAGGCTATAGGCCACCAGTGAACCTGCACCTGAACCACGTCCCGGGCCTACCGGTACGCCATTATTTTTAGACCATTGAATGAAGTCCATCACGATCAGGAAGTAGCCCGGAAATCCCATGTTTAGGATCGTACCAATTTCGTAAGCTAGACGTTCATCGTATTTTTTACGAAATTCGGGCCAGTCTTCATCACGTTTTTCAACAGGATAAAGAAAGTTTAAGCGTTCTTCCAAGCCTTCTTTAGAAATATGCTCAAAGAAGGTATCAATGGTATGACCTTCTGGAATGGGAAAGTCGGGAAGGTCATTGAAGCCTAAACGCAAGCTGACATTACAGCGTTTGGCAATGTGGTAAGTGTTTTCAATCGCTGTTGGAATGTCTGAAAATAGTTCAGTCATTTGCTCGGCAGTTTTGAAATATTGTTCAGGCGTGTAAGAACGTGGGCGACGATTATCGCCGAGGACATAACCATCGGCAATGCACACGCGCGCTTCATGCGCTTCGAAATCAGTGGGTGCAATAAAATGCACATCATTATGTGCCACGACACCAATATTGTATTTTTGAGCCAGTTTTACCGCTCCGGCAATGAAACTTTCTTCATCCGGTCGGTCGGTACGGGTCAGGGCTAAATACACCCGATTGCCAAACTTTTCAATCCATTCTTCTAACAGGGCTTCAGCTTTTTGCGGATTGGATGAATTGAGCATTTTGCCGACATCACTATGCATGCCTAAAAGCACGATGATGTCTTGATTCTGTTCAAGCACCCATTCTTTTTTTACGCAAGGAATATCAAGCTGCTGACCTTCAATAAAGCCACGCGAAACAATTTCAGTGAGACTGCGCCAGCCTTTATTGGTCATGGAAAGCAGGGTGGCTTTATGTTCTGCATCATTCAGGCGAATGACACTGCCCAGAATCGGTTTAATGCCATTATCCAGGCACTTTTTATAAAATTTAACTGCGGCATGCAAGTTAGACAGATCTGTTAATGCCAAAGCTGGCATTTCATCATTCACTGCAGCTTTCATAAGATCAGGTATACGTACGATCGATTCCGTGATTGAAAATTCTGTATGTATACCAAGATGAACAAAGTGCATAAATGAGTCCCTGCAAAAACTGACGGCTATTTTAGCATGCTCTGAATGTAGGAATGGCTTAATATTTACCAAATTCGATGCGGATTTTTGATCATATTATTGCTTATAGCTGATGTTTTTATTGATAAAGTTGGAAATCGGATTATTTTTAACCAGAACATTCTTGCCAAATAAAAACCCTCAAGATGAGGGTTTTAAAGATTTGACCTGATCAATATTGATCTTAATTTATCTTAATTTGGCGAGCCATTCACCCGCGGTCTGAACAATTTGCACCAAGAGTAAAAGCACAATCACGGTTAAAATGACCACACTGGTATCAAAACGTTGATAGCCATATGAAATCGCCAAATCACCAATACCACCGGCACCGACTGCACCCGCCATTGCGGTTGCACCAATTAAACTAATCGTCGCGGTGGTTAAATTAAGAATCAGTGAACTGCGCGATTCAGGCAAAATAAACTTGAAAATAATCTGTAATGGAGTAGCACCCATCGCCTGAGCAGATTCCACGATCCCTTCATTCACTTCTAATAATGAAGTTTCAATCAGACGTCCCATATACGGACCAATGTAGATGGTCAGTGGAACAATCGCAGCCCAAGTGCCAATGGAAGTACCGACTAAAAATTTAGTTAAGGGAATTACTGCAATGAGCAGGATGATGAAAGGTAGGGAACGGAGGGCATTCACAATCGGGTTTAAAATATGATAAACCGCACGATTCGGAAGGATCCCTTCAGGTCGAGTGATCAATAACACAATACCCTGAATAAAGCCCCAGATTCCGCCAAACAACATGGCAAAGAACACCATGTGAAAGGTTTCTTGTAAGGCAGTGACAAACTGGTCAATCGACAGGGAACTCTGCCAAAATGGTGCAGTGAGTTCAGTGAGCCATTGTACGATTAAATCTCTCATACCTGATCTCCTGAATGTTCAACTTTCACGCCATTTTGTTCTAGAAATTCAATTGCTTGCTGGATAATTAATGGATCACCCAACAATTGGATAAACATTTGTCCAATCACAGTGCCATTAATTTCAGTCATATTGGCAAACAAGATATTCAAACTGATATCAAATTTCTTAATCACCGCTTGTACTACAGTTTCTTGAGCAGATTTGCCTAAAAATTGTAGGCAATAAATACTGTTATGATTCTGATTTTCCAGGTTCTTTAAAATATTGACTGGTAACTGTTGTTGAAGCACGGTTTGAATAAAGTTTTTAGTGGTTGGATGTTGTGGCTGACTGAAAATTTCAAGGGTAGAGCCGGTTTCAATCACTTTGCCTTGTTCCATCACCGCGACATAATCACACACCGTTTCAATCACATCCATTTCATGGGTCACCATGACAATCGTGATGTTCTGTTCCTTATTGATTTTTTTGAGTAAGGCTAAAACAGATTTGGTGGTTTGCGGATCCAGCGCAGAGGTGGCTTCATCACAGAGTAAAATTTTAGGATGATTGGCAAGCGCGCGGGCAATACCGACACGTTGTTTCTGCCCGCCCGAAAGCTCATCGGGGAAAGCGTCTTTTTTATGTTTGAGGTCAATAAACTCAAGTAATTCATTTAAGCGTTTTTCACGTTCAGCCTTACTTACACCCAAAAGCTTGAGGGGCATTTCAATATTTGCCGCCACAGTTTTGGTTTGTAACAAGTTGAAGTGCTGAAAGATCATACCGATATTTGCACGTTCTTGACGTAATGAGCGTGCATCCAAAGCGGTAAAGTCTTTTTGATTAATAATCACCTGACCTTCATTTGGTCGTTCTAGTAAATTAATCAAACGAATTAATGTACTTTTACCTGCGCCACTATAGCCAATAATGCCAAAAATACTGCCTTCTGGAATCTCCAAATTAATTTGGTCCAGAGCGCGTATGGTTTGACCTTTGAGCTGATAGTGCTTTGAAATGTTTTTAAATTCAATCATATCGTCAAACACTAAGCAGAAAATAAAAAAACAGGCAAAATGACTTTGCCTGTTTGGTTTGGATGATTATATTACTATTTTGTTTCAGTTAAATAACTAATTGGTTTATTTACATCAACCTTAGTACCACCAAAGTGTTCTTGCACATATTTGTTCACAGCTTCGGTGTGATACAACGCGCCGACTTTTTGTAGTAACGGATCATCTTTACGTGATTCAGCAGTTGCTAAAATGTTTACATTTAACTTGGTGCTTTGGTCCACAGGCTCATAGTAAATAGAGTCTTTAAGTACGTTCAAACCACCTTCAAGCGCCAGTGTATTACCTAAAACAATCGCATCCACTTCGTCTTTAACACGAACAGCGGTCGCCATTTGAATTGGTTTGATCACAATTTTTTTAGCATTTTCAGTAATGTCGTTTGGTGTGCCCGTTGCAGGGTTAAAGTCAGCTTTAAGTTTTAACAAGCCTGCAGATTGAAGTAGTAAAAGGGCACGCGCTTCATTGGCTGCATCGTTTGGAATAGCAATGGTTGCACCGTTGGCAAATTCTTCAACTTTTTTTACTTTGCTTGAGTAAATACCCATTGGCTCAAGATAAGTAGTCGAAACCGGTGCAATCTTGTCTTTATTCGATGCATTGAAAGCGACTAAATAAGCATAAGACTGGAATGCATTGATATCGACTTCTTTGTTGGCTACTGCAGTATTCATGGCAACGTAGTCAGTGAAGTTTTTCACTTCAAGTTTGATACCTGCTTTCTTGGTTTCAGGCAATGTCGCGATATAACGCCAGATGTCTGCATCGGAGCCAGTTGATGCCATTACAACGGTTTGTTCTTTTGCTGTATCAGTTTTTGCCGCGTCAGTTGCAGGTGCTTCTGGTTTAGAGCAGCCAGTTAAGCCAACGGTTAAACCTAAAACAAGTCCAAGGAGCTTTTTCATGTATTCATCCCAAGTAAATTTAATTTTGGCTTTAAATTTACGAATCATTTATTAGAGAGAGTAAGTCAAAATCGAAATCAGTATAGAACGAAGGAGTGATTACAGTCATCATGTCCAAACGTTTCTCTGATAGATGTGCAGCACTATAAAATTTACAAATTACGCTATGCAATCAGCAATCTGTCGAATAGTAAATTAAAGCAATGATAAAAAGTTTTAAATCATTGTATTCATTAACGAGATTGAGTTTCTGATCAATCAAAATTTGCCTCATCATAACAATAAATCTATATTCAATATAGTGAATAAAAACTCGACAATTATCTTATTAAGTGCATAGTGATAATGGGATTTTTGAAATTTTAATAGTAAAAACAATATATTGTTTTAAATTATATTAACAATCTGTAAAGTATCGTTTTATATAACGCTTTATAATTTTTTTTAAAGTCTAAAGCTGAAAAATAGATATAAGATTAACAATTATTGGAAGTAATATTTTATGGATATACTCAAAAATAAATTAGTTTTTCAAAAGTTCATAAAGTTATTATTTTAGCTGCAAAATTTTTTATAGTAGGTATTGGGGCTATGCAAATTAAAATTATGTTCCAATTACTAGTTGCATACTTATGTTTACTAGTTTTAATGTCTGTGATTACGTACTATCTAATTTATCCGCTCGCTGTAGATAAAGGAACAGCTATAGCAACGATGTTCGGATGGTCGGCAGGATTATTTGCACCGTTTTCAGCCTTAATTTTGCTAAACTCTTGGAAAGAACAGCACAATATTAATCTAAAAAAAGATTTTATTGTTAAGTCTTTAGGTCATTTGGATGAGGCTATTAGAGCAATAGGGCAAATTTATTGGCTAATATATATTAATGATACAAAAGACTATTTCTATCCTTATAATCAAAAAAGAATTTCACAACAACTTGATGAATTTATAATGTCAGAGCATTCTAAATTTGTCTTAAATTTAGGAAATTTTCACAAGACTGCTAGAAGAATTGTAGGGGAGAATGCGGAATTTAAAAAAATTTATAACCAATTAAATAAATTTCATGCAGAAATTATCAAAATTTTAGATATAAAAAGAAAATGTTTGGAAGTTGATGCTAAAGAATATAATAAACAATTCCCATATTTATATGATTATTATCATGAACTTATTTCACAAAAAGAAAAATTTGAAAAAATTGCGCAAAAATATTTGATTGTTGAATAATTAAAAACCCGCACTTGGCGGGTTTTTAAAACTTAATAAAAATTAAGCTTGTTCGCGAGCAATCGCACGGTAGCCAATATCTTTACGGTATTGAACGCCGTCAAAGGTCACTTTTTCACAAAGCTCTAATGCTTTTGCTTGAGCTTCGCCAATCGTGTTACCGAGTGCAGTTACACATAGAACACGACCGCCAGCAGTCACAACTTCGCCATTGGCATTGGTTGCAGTACCCGCATGGAATACTTTCGCATCTGTCATTTCAGTGTCTAAACCAGAAATTACATCGCCATTGCTAGATGTTTCAGGGTAGCCTTTCGATGCAAGTACAATACCTACAGTTTTGCGCTCATCCCATTCAGCTTCGGCAGGTAAGTTACTTTCAAGGCCTGCTTGAACTAAATCAACTAAAGATGATTTTAAACGCATCATGATGGGTTGAGTTTCAGGGTCACCAAAACGGCAGTTGAATTCGATCACTTTAGGTTGACCTTGTTCGTCAATCATCAAGCCTGCATATAAGAAACCTGTGTATACATGACCATCTGCTTTCATACCATCAACAGTTGGACGCATCACTTCGTTCATTGCTTTTTCAAAGACTTCAGCAGTCACAACCGGAGCAGGAGAGTACGCACCCATGCCGCCAGTGTTCGGACCTTGGTCGCCTTCAAAGATACGTTTGTGATCTTGTGAAGTTGCCATTGGTAAGATGTTGTCGCCATCAATCATGCAAATGAAAGATGCTTCTTCACCGGCAAGGAATTCTTCGATCACAACACGAGAACCTGCATCACCAAATTTGTTGCCTGCAAGCATGTCATCAATTGCATCGAATGCTTCTTGATTGGTCATGGCAACGATTACGCCTTTCCCCGCGGCAAGACCATCTGCCTTGATTACGATTGGCGCACCATTTTTTTCAACAAATGCTTTTGCAGCATCCACTTCTGTGAATACATCATAAAACGCTGTTGGAATATTGTGACGTTTCAAGAAATGTTTCGCAAATGCTTTAGAGCCTTCAAGCTGAGCAGCAAATTGAGTTGGACCCCAAACTTTTACATCGGCTGCACGACAAGCATCCACTACACCATTTACAAGCGGTGCTTCTGGACCAACAATGACTAAATCGACTGCATTTTCTTTTGCAAAAGCAATGATTGCCGCATTGTCTAAAATGTTGAGTGCAACATTTTCGCATTTGTTTTCTGTTGCTGTGCCGGCATTTCCCGGAGCAACAAAGACTTTCGCTACTTTATCGTCTTGCGCGATTTTCCATGCAAGTGCGTGTTCACGACCACCATTACCCAAAACTAAAATATTCATCGGTTCATACTCCATGAATCGAAATAACATAAAGTCCTCAACCCAAAGGGGAAGAGGACTCCATGAAAGATTTAAGAATCTATTTTATGTAGCACGTATGACTGTAAATAAGTCATGATCAATTCGCCAACTTAGTGACGGAAATGACGCATGCCAGTGAAGACCATTGCAATACCAGCTTCATCAGCTGCTGCAATCGTTTCTTCATCACGCATAGAACCACCCGGTTGGATAATGCATTTAATGCCTGCTTGAGCAGCGTTATCAATACCATCACGGAATGGGAAGAATGCGTCAGATGCCATTACAGCACCTTCAACAACTAAACCAGCATGTTCAGCTTTGATTGCAGCAATACGAGCAGAGTTGATGCGGCTCATTTGACCTGCGCCTACACCAATGGTTTGACGACCTTTCGCATAA
Organism: Acinetobacter terrae; assembly: GCF_002135195.1. Classification (NCBI taxonomy): domain Bacteria; kingdom Pseudomonadati; phylum Pseudomonadota; class Gammaproteobacteria; order Moraxellales; family Moraxellaceae; genus Acinetobacter; species Acinetobacter terrae. Next base: position 143,459 of record NZ_NEGF01000004.1, on the reverse strand, counting down.
ACAATCGCATTCGATTTAACGTATTTCGCAACTTTCCAGGCAAAAATCATGTCGTCGATTTCAGCTTCAGTTGGTGCGCGTTTAGTCACAACTTTAAGATCATCTTTAGTGATCATGCCCAAGTCTTGGTCTTGAACCAATAAACCGCCATTCACACGCTTGTAATCAAGTTGCGATTGACGTGCATCAATAGCTGGAAGTTCGCCACATACAAGTACGCGTACATTTTTCTTCGCGCCAGTCACTTCAAGCACGCCATCAGCAATACTTGGTGCAATGATCACTTCAACGAATTGACGATCAACAATGGCTTGCGCAGTTGCAACATCTAACTCACGGTTGAATGCAATGATGCCGCCAAAAGCAGATTCAGGATCTGTTGCATAAGCAAGATCGTAAGCCGCTTTAATGCCATCTAACGATACTGCAACGCCACATGGGTTCGCGTGTTTAACAATCACACAAGCAGGTTTCGCGAATGATTTAACACATTCAAGCGCTGCATCTGTATCGGCAATGTTGTTATAAGAAAGTTCTTTACCTTGAAGCTGTTTTGCAGTTGAAACAGAAGCTTCAGTCGCAGTACTTTCAACATAGAACGCAGCAGATTGATGCGGGTTTTCACCGTAACGTAAATCCTGTGCCTTGTTCAATTGAGTGTTGAAAGTACGTGCAAATTTGTCTGCTTGACCTTCTTCCTTACCTACGCGAGCGCCAAGGTAAGAAGCGATCATACCATCGTATTGTGCAGTATGTTCAAATGCTTTAACTGCCAAGTCGAAACGAGTTTCAAGAGATAACGCACCGTTAGCTTTCATTTCAGTAATCACAGTGTCGTAGTCAGAAGCATTAACCACAATACCGACAGATGCATGGTTCTTTGCAGCAGCACGAACCATTGTCGGACCACCGATGTCGATGTTTTCAATCGCATCAGCCAATGAACAGTTTGGTTTAGCAACGGTTGCAGCAAACGGATAAAGGTTAACAACCACTAGATCGATTGCATCGATGTTGTGTTCTTGCATTACCGCTTCGTCTAGACCACGGCGAGCTAAGATACCCCCATGAATTTTTGGATGCAGTGTTTTAACACGACCATCCATCATTTCCGGGAACCCAGTGTGCTCTGAAACTTCTACTACAGCGATATTGTTGTCTTTAAGCAACTTATATGTACCGCCAGTAGATAAAATTTCTACCCCAAGAGCTACAAGGTTTTTAGCAAATTCAACGATCCCTGATTTATCAGATACAGAGATTAAAGCGCGTTTAATAGTCATGATTTTCGTCAACAATATTAAAGGTCTAGATTAAAACAGCAGGCAAAATATAAGATAAAAAAAATGCCCACGGTAACCGTGAGCATTTTATCATTTATTCACTCATTAAACCGTGAGCTTTCAACTTTTTGCGTAAAGTACCACGGTTCAATCCGAGAATCTCAGCAGCGCGTGTCTGGTTACCACGCGTATATTCTAGAACTACAGATAGAAGAGGTTTCTCCATTTCTGCCAGCACCATGTCATATACCTGAGAAGGTTGCTCGCCTTGCAATTGTGCAAAATAATGGCGAACTGCGCGATCTACGTGAATACGAAGAGCGACATCAGATTGTGCAGTAAAAATAGGAGATTTGCTATTCATGCGAATTAATCCGAAAAATCAAATATCACTTGGGTAAAGGGATATATAAAAGTGGTTTAAAATTTAAATTCCGTTTTAGGTCCTAAAACGGAAGTTCTAAAACTTGTACATTTAGCTTGCCACAACTCGACGTTTTTGATCAAAAATTAAGCGTAACAATAGTTTAATATTTGTTACCGATCAAAATCAAAACAAAAAAATCTACTCAATACGCATTATCAGGATAAAGCGCATATAAGCTAAACTATAATTGTTGTGAAAATAGTGAGGAGTTTGCAGCACAAAGCTTTCGTGGCGCGTATGATAGCATTGTCTAAGAAAAAGTGAGCAAGAAAACTGCATTTTTTTTACATTTTTTTGCATTTTTTAATAGTTTTTTTCAATATTAAGGTCGAATTATTTCCAAACTATAGGTATCAAAGCTTTTACGTTCCACACGAAGGCTAAACTTAAATTTAAAAGGACTATTTTGTGGAATTCGTTGTATTCCTGTAAGACTGTCAATCAAATATTCAGAAGGCTGGAAAGAATAAGAGGAAATAATTTCTCCATTATCTTTTAAATTCACCTTGATAATCGGCAGGGCTAAACTTTTAGAATGGTAGTTGATGAGCTCACCGGTAAATTGAGTCTCTTTCTTGGAAATTTGTTTTATTTTAACTTTATTGGTTGAGATGAGGCGATAATTTTGTTCCATAACCGAACAATTAAATGCCTGACATGCCGTATTAAATAAAGCACTAAAGACAGGGCTATTATTTAGAATTTTCGGGTTAAACCAAAAAAACTGAAAAATAAGTAAACTAATCAAACATAAATTTACAACACCCCATAAAACATAGTTCCAGGAGCTTTTTTTATTCTCTTGTTCTGATTTTTCAGACCAATTAAGAGCAGGGTAAGTGCCAATCGGGTCTGTGCTGAAATAATTTAAATTGTTGAGATAGGTTTTTAAATCAATATTGGAGTTTTCTACTTTTTGATCGAAAATATCTAATAAATGTTGTTTTGGGGGTTGACCTACCATTAAGGTCTCAGCGCTCGTCTCGTTGGATTGAGGGTTTTTATCGTCAAAAATTGAAGAGGAAGTCGATGTAGTAGAAGAAGATTGATCTTTTTCTACTACAAGATGCGTTAACGCATTAAAATTTGTCGAACATTTTGCACAACAAACCATGCCTCGAGCAACTGTCAGTTGAGCCACGGAGACTTTATACTTGGTAAAACAGTTAGGGCAGTAGGTTTGTTTTTCGCTCATGGTCTATTCAAAATTTTAATGGGTAGTTTGTCGTTTTCCCGAAATTCGGCACCAATGTTCTTCACGTTTTTCGACTTCGAGTATATCAAAAAACTCAGAATAAACACTAGAAACATCAGCAACTTGCTCTTCTAATATGCCGGCAAGTGCGAACTCTCCCTCAGATTTAATTAAAGTTGCGAATTCAGGCGCAAGTGCCATCAGCGGGCCGGCAAGAATGTTTGCGACAAACACATCTGCTTTTTGATCTTTAAACTCTGCATTGAACTCTTCAGGAAGTCCAACATAAAGATTATCGAGTACACCATTCAATTCCGCATTTTGTTGGGTAGCAAGCACTGCTTGAGGATCAATATCCGTGGCATATACTTTTTTGGCACCTAATAATAGTGCAGCCACACCTAAAATGCCTGAACCACAACCATAATCGATCACGATCTTATCTTTAACATCCGTTTTACCAAGCCATTGTAAGCACAAGAAAGTACTTGCATGGTTACCGGTACCAAATGCCAAACCTGGATCTAGTTTAAGATTCACAGCCTCTGGATCAGGTGATTCCATCCATTCAGGTACGATCCAGAATTTATCCGCGATTTGAATCGGCTCGTACGCATCCATCCAGGTACGTTCCCATTCTTGGTCTTCAATAAATTCATGACGTAATGGCGCTTCAGGCATTTGTGCTGTAATAAATGTCATTAAAGCATCAACATCAATTTCTTCGCCTTCTTCTTGTGCGTAGATGCCAGTCACAATGACTTTATTCCAAAGTGGAGTTTCACCTGGAAGTGGTTCAAGTAAGTCCTGATTTTCAGCATCATCTAAAGTTACGCTAACAGCGCCTAATGAACTGAGTAGGGTTTCAGTAAAATCGACTTGAGCTTGATCAACGGTAATATGAATTTGTAACCACTTCACGGAGATAACCTAAATTTGTGTTTTTAAAAATAGCATTGTAACGGAACTCAGGCTTAAACAACTATATATTGATAAAAACTATCCTGAAAATAAAAGGACGTATAGAACATCCCTATATTTTTGGAAGATCAATCAACTCAATACCGTCGCTGGATGTGGCGCGAATTTATTGAGTAACATGCCAAATACAGCGGCAAAAACATACATAAAAATCGAATACACCGCAGCAGGCATGGCAATGGTAGAACTTGCCATGATGGTAAGAGCAATCGTCATGGCAAGTGTGCTGTTATGAATACCTATTTCAAAAGCACAAGCACGTGCTTGTGCACTATTAATACCCAGCAAGCGCGGTACAAAATAACCAATAATCAAACTACATAGACAGAATAAAACCGTCGCCAAGCCGATTTGTGCTAAATATTCTAAAATTTGATGACGTTCTTTTACTACTGCGCCAACAATAATCAGTACCAGAAAACTCACCGCAAAAATACGCAGTGGTTTATTCAGTTTTGCCGTGAAGTTTGGCGCATAGTGTCGAATCAGCATGCCAATACATACAGGTATGATGATAATGGCAAACACTTGTAATATTTTGCTGAGCTGCATGCTAATTTGCTGCCCGTCATTCATAAAATATTGAATTGAAAAATTGACAATAAAAGGCAGAGTGAAAGCGGCCATGACTGAATTAATCGCGGTTAAAGTAATGTTTAGTGCAATATCACCTTTAAACAGGTAGCTAAACAGGTTGGCTGTGCTTCCTCCGGGTGAGGCTGCAAGTAACATTAAGCCCACAGCAAGAAGAGGTGGAAGGGCTAGAACTTTACAGATGATAAATGCAATGCTGACTAAAACAACCAATTGGCAAAACAGTGCAATGAAAATCACCTTAGGTTGCTGTGTTACGCGGGCAAAATCTTTGAGTGTAAGCTCCAGTCCTAAACCAATCATGATGATGGCAAGTGCTAAAGGTAATAAAATGGTAATGATTCCTGAATCCATTCGAAATCTCCTTTTCTTGGTTAGTTGTTTTTTTGATTTAGGTGAAGTTTCTTGTACTAATTTTTACTAAATTGAATACTGCTAAGTGTATAGCGGATAAGTAAAGAATATGGAATAGCGAGAATTGACCGTTGATCAGTACAACTATAATTGCATCGATTTACTTTAACCTTCCTGAGTGGAATGAAAGCAATTGAACGGTAGAATCATTAATTTACTTAGATCTGATTTATCTTACAAACATGCCATTTAAGATTACCTATTGCAGCTATGAATCAGATGTTTTTTACTCATTGAGTGCTTTTGAATTTTCTTCTTTAAGCAGAACTGGACGTCTTGTTAAAATATAGCCAAATATAAAAGCAAAAACATACATAAAAATAGAATAGATGCCTGCAGGTAGCGCGATGGTGGTACTAGATAATACGGACAGTGCAATCGTCATTGCAACTGAAGTGTTATGAATGCCTATTTCAAAGGTACATGCACGTGCCTGTCTATCAGAAACCCCAGCCAGATGCGGTATTAGATAACCAACAAATAAACTGATAAAACAAAAAAGAGCAGTTGCAAGTCCAATATCGACAAAATATTCAACGATGTTAAACCGTTCTCTATATAATGCATAAAAGAAAATTAAGAATAAAAATAGCACGGAAAAAAATCGCATGGGTCTATTCAGTCTTAATGCAATGTTGGGTGCAATTGAACGAATAAACATTCCCAAACAAACTGGGATGAAAACAATTAAAAATACTTGGGTGATTTTTTCAGTCGGCATCCCAATTTTTGGATGTTCACCTAGAAAATAATGAATCGACAGATTCACGATAAAAGGTAGCGTAAAAGTACAAATGAGAGAGTTGATTGCGGTGAGAGTGAGATTGAGTGCCACATCCCCTTTAAAAAGATAGCTGATTAAATTTGCAGTCGGTCCGCCTGGTGAAGCTGCAAGTAGCATCAAGCCCACGGCTAAAAGCGGCGGAAGTTTTAACAAGATACAGATTAAAAAGGCGATCAAAACCAGAATAATCAATTGTGTAAATAGAGCTAAAAAAATAACTTTAGGATGGCGTTGTACACGAAGAAAATCTTTAACCGTAAGTTCTAGCCCTAATCCAGTCATCATGATGGCAAGCGCCATGGGTAAAAAAAAAGTAAATAGCCCCGAATCCATGGAATATCCTTTTTATATTTTTATCCTTAATATGCTTTGAGTTTAAACCAGTTTTTTAAATTAGCAATATACAAAACGGGTAAAAGTAATCCTTTTACCCGTTAATAATTTGAATAAAATTAGTGTTTTATACTCATTATTGAGACGGAAGTTAAGGTTGGGGCTGCATTTGTGGCTGAGTAGGCATTTGATGTTGCATTCCAGGTGGATGCTGCATTCCGGGTTGGGAGTGCATCGATGGTTGGGATTGCATTGGAGGTTGAGACTGCATTGGAGGTTGAGAAGTAGGTCGAGGTGCCATAAATCCTAAAGCACATTTACCTTTTATTGCCATGCCTTCAATGTTGATAGATGTGGCGTTTGCATCGCTTTGGCAAATTGAATTTAATTCTGCTTCATCTCCAGTTATGGAAGCATTTTTGGAGGAAGGGAAGAATTGCGGTTCACAGGTACCATTCCAGATAATACCGCGATATGCAAAACTGACTGGCGCGCCCTGACTTTTACCTTTACAAACCTGTTGGTATTTTTGCGCATTATAAACCTTTTCGACTTTATCATTTGCGGAAGCTGCAAATGGTGCGAGACATAAACCACAGAGAATGGATGAGAGCAGGAAATTCTTATTCATCTTTTATACCTTTGTTTGTAATGTACCCAGCATCAAGCTTAAAAAATAACCAAAATAAAACAATGCTAATCAGGTAAATTTTTGCCGATTAAGTGTTTTGTTTCTATAGTAACTCTGCAAAGCATGATTACATTTCAAATTTTTATAAATTGATAGCCAGTCATATCTTCATTGATAAAATCGACTCATTTTGTCAACTTATCTTTCTAAGTTTTGATATAATACTCCGTCATTCTTTTTTATCTCTCAAACCATTATGCATTATCCTAAAGTTTACGATGTCATTGTTATCGGTGGCGGTCACGCAGGTACCGAAGCAGCACTTGCTGCAGCGCGTATGGGTCGCCAGACTTTGCTCTTAACTCATAACATTGAGACTTTAGGGCAGATGAGCTGTAATCCTGCCATCGGTGGTATTGGTAAATCACATTTAGTTCGTGAAATTGATGCTTTAGGCGGTGCAATGGCACTTGCTGCCGATAAAGGCGGCATTCAATTCCGTATTTTAAATTCACGTAAAGGTGCAGCAGTACGTGCAACACGTGCACAAGCTGACCGTATTCGCTATAAAGCTGCGATTCGTGAAACATTAGAAAATCAAGCAAACTTAGATATTTTCCAGCAAGCGGCTGATGACCTTATTGTTGAAGGCGATACCGTTAAAGGTGTTGTGACTCAAATGGGTGTTCGCTTTGATGCGAAAACGGTTGTATTGACGACTGGTACATTCTTGGGTGGTGTAATCCATGTCGGACTTGAAAAATCTAGCGGTGGTCGTGCAGGTGATCCACCTTCAATTTCATTGGCTGCGCGTTTACGTGAATTAAACTTACCAGTAGGTCGTTTAAAAACAGGTACACCGCCACGTATTGATGCACGTTCAGTTGATTTCTCGGTAATGACGCCACAGCCAGGTGATTTCCCGTCTCCGACCATGTCATTCATGGGCGATGCATCTATGCATCCGGAACAAGTAAACTGCTATATCACCCATACCAATGAACGCACGCACGAAATCATTCGTGGCGGTCTCGACCGTTCACCGATGTATACAGGTAAAATTGAAGGTGTAGGTCCACGTTACTGCCCATCAATTGAAGATAAAATTCATAAATTTGCCGATAAAAATTCTCACCAGGTATTCCTGGAACCAGAAGGTCTGGATACACACGAACTTTATCCAAATGGTATTTCGACTTCTTTACCATTTGACGTGCAGTTTGAATTGGTTCGTTCAATTCGTGGTATGGAGAATGCACATATCCTTCGTCCGGGTTATGCGATTGAATATGACTATTTCAATCCACAAGCATTGAAATTCTCGCTTGAAACCAAAGCCATTGCTAACTTGTATTTTGCCGGCCAAATTAACGGCACGACTGGTTATGAAGAAGCTGGTGCGCAAGGTCTGCTTGCAGGCTTGAACGCAGCACGCCGTGCTTGGGATCAAGAACAATGGACACCAAAACGTGATGAAGCGTATATGGGTGTTCTTGTAGATGACTTGATTACACTCGGTACAAAAGAACCGTACCGTATGTTTACCTCACGTGCCGAATATCGTCTGATGCTTCGTGAAGACAATGCGGATCAACGTTTAACTGCAATCGGTCGTGAAATGGGCTTGGTTGATGATACGCGTTGGGCAGCTTACTGCGAAAAAATGGAAGCAGTTGAAAAAGAAACAGGTCGTTTACAGCACTTATGGGCTGCGCCAAACAATCCAATGGGTAAAAAATTCGTTGAGATGACAGGTGCGGATTTAAGTAAAGAATGTAGTGCGATTGATTTACTTAAACGTCCAAATATCAGTTTTGCTCAAATTTCAGAATTAACCAATTCTGAAGTGACTCCATTTGTGGGTGAGCAAATTGAAATTGCAGTGAAATATGCGGGTTATATCAGCCGTCAGCATGAAGATGTTGCGCAAATGAAGCGTCTGGAAGAAACACGTATTCCTGCTGAATTCGATTATGATATCGTTTCTGGTCTGTCTCGTGAAATTACCTTGAAACTGAAAGATGTGCGTCCTGAAACTTTGGCACAAGCTAGCCGTATTCCAGGTGTTACACCTGCTGCGGTACAGCTGGTCATGATTACCATTCGTAAGAATGCAGCACAAGCTAAAAAATCAGCATAATTTGCCGATTTGAAAAAACCCGCATTATGCGGGTTTTTTTATCGCCTAATTTTCATGAATAAATTTTGACTATAGTTTAATCATAAATAACTACCGTAAATATAAGTCTTTGAAAACATGTGTTAATAAATAAAACTAAGATTTAAAAAGTCTATTTGTTTAATCTTTTAGGTCTAATTTGATTGGCTTTTATCATTTTTATGCCATCAAATCCGACTATTGTCGTGGTATTTCAATCAATCGATTGGGCAGAGAATAGTGAGATGAATCGTCATTGTAAAAACGATTTGTATACTATTGATGGAGATCAATCATGGCACAAACACACACAGGGAAACTACAAAAAATCTTAACGATATTTTTGTGTTTTTGGGTCGCATTTTTTGAAGGTTTCGATCTTCAAGCACCGGGTATAGCAGCGAAGGGAATTGCAGCAACATTCGGTTTGGATCAGGTTCAGATGGGGTATGTCTTTAGTTTAGGCGTATTTGGAATGCTGTTTGGAGCATTCTTTGGTGGGCGTATTGCTGACTATTTGGGACAAAAGAAAGTCCTGATGTTATCTATTGGTATTTTTGGTGTTTTCATGTCGCTGACTGCAATTGCGCCAAGCGTCGAAGTTTTGTATGCAGCGCGCTTCTTTACGGGACTGGGCTTGGGTGCAGCAATGCCGACCATGATTTCAGTGGTGGGTGATGAAGCGACTGAAGCCAATCGTGGTAAGTTAAACAGTCTGATGTATTGTGGTTTGCCAGTCGGGGCAATTTTCGTTGCCGGTCTTGCAATTTTATTGCCTGAGATTCAATGGCAAACATTGTTCCTGATTGGTGGTTTAACGCCGTTAGTGCTTATTCCATTTATGGCAATGATTCTTAAAGATAAGCCAAAACCTGTAGCTGTAGTGCAAGTGTCTACAGAAGCTGTGCCAGGCATGGCACAAGTATTGTTTAAAAACCAACAATATAAAAATACCTTGCCACTTTGGGTAGGTTTCTTCTTCACGTTGATGATCAATTATATTTTGATTAGCTGGTTGCCAAATTTGCTCATGGAACAGGGTCTGCAAAAACAGCAAGCCTTTATGGTGATGTTGGTATTCCAGGTGGGTGCGGTGATTGGGACTTTAGCTTTGGGTTATTTGCTTGATCGCTTAAAACTTTGGCAGATGGCAGTCATTATCTATAGTGGTTTATTTATTGCCCTGAGTCTGTTATTCACGACAACTTCTATTCCAATGCTGGTTCTGGCAGGCGTGATGGGTGGAATCTTCTCAACCGGCGGTCAATCAATTCTGTATGGTATTTCGCCAATCTTCTATTCGGGTACGGGTAAAGTGACCGGTGTGGGCAGTGCGATTTCTCTAGGGCGTTTGGGTGCAATGACGGGGCCGTTACTTACAGGAAAAATTTTGGCATTAGGATTGGGAACAACAGGTATTTTAATGGCGAGTTTACCGGCAGTTGTAATCTCTGCTGTGGCAGTAACTGCGCTATCGCGTTATAAATCCGCGCATAAGTAAAATCCTGATCTTAGAAAATAGAATTTTTAAAAACATGATTTAAAAAAGGGAATCGGAAGATTCCCTTTTTTATTGCAAATCTTGATTGAAAAAATAATGTCATCTAAATAATTTGCTAAAATGAGCGTATAGCAAACAGACTTATTTTTATATGGCTTATCAACTTATTCCATTATCCATTCAAGCAACGGACAACATTCAGTGTCCACATTGTCAACAAGAAGTCATTAATTGGGCTGAAGAGCAATATGTACAGCCCTGTGAACATACTTTATTTATTGCCATGGATATCGGTTTTGAATATATGACCGATGAATTTGAGCAAACCATGCCACGTTCGGTTGATGATCTGCATGCAAACGATGATCAGGTGAATATGTTTGCAGAAATCACGCAATCAACTTATCCCAATTATTTGATTTTTCAATCTGATTTAGGCATACAAGGATATTCTCGTTATGTGGGTTTTACTGCCTAAAATGAACTGAATAAAAAAAGCTCCCGAAGGAGCTTTTTAGATGAGTAGAAAAAGTTTAGTTTTCGATGACTTCTTCTTCAACATCATCATCTGCCGTGTCCATACCTAGTTCTTTGAGCTTGCGAGTCAGCGTATTACGTCCCCAACCGAGTAATTCAGCGGCATGACGTTTACGACCACGAGTCTGCTGTAAAGCGGCAGTAATTAAGGTACGCTCGAACATTGGTGTGGCAATGTCGAGAATCTTCATTTCGCCGTTTTTAAGCTTTTGGATCGCCCATTGAGCCAATAATTCATCCCAATGATGCAGCGAAACACGATCAAAAGTACCGTGAGGTTGGACTTCATCACCTGAGCGTTGAATTGGAATTTGTTTCAATTCAGACGGTAAATCTTCCGGATAAACCTCACGACCAGTAATCATTACTGTTAGCCAACGACAGGTATTTTCTAACTGACGGACGTTGCCTTGCCAAGGCAGTTGTTGCATATATTCTTGGGTTTCTGGACGCAAGATTTTAGGATTCACTCCTAATTCTTTACCTGCACGTGCCAAGAAGTGCTGTGCCAGCATCGGAATGTCTTCACTACGATGGGCCAGTTTTGGAATGTGAATACGGATCACGTTCAGGCGATGATATAAATCTTCACGGAAGCGACCATCATGAACCAGTTTTTCCAGGTCTTGGTGGGTTGCTGCAACAATACGCACATCCACCTTGACTGGGATATGTCCACCGACACGATAGAATTCACCATCTGCCAAAACACGCAGTAAACGTGTTTGGGTTTCAAATGGCATATCACCAATTTCATCTAAAAACAGGGTGCCGCCATTGGCTTGTTCAAAACGACCTTGACGTTGAGAATTGGCACCAGTAAATGCACCTTTTTCATGACCGAAAAGTTCAGTTTCAATCAGGTCTTTTGGAATAGCAGCCATATTTAAGGCAATAAAAGGCTTGCTGCTACGGGGTGAATGGCGATGCAGGGCATGCGCAACCAGTTCTTTACCTGTTCCAGATTCACCATTAATCAGTACAGTGATATGCGACTGTGACAAACGGCCAATCGCGCGGAAAACTTCCTGCATTGCAGGTGATTCACCAATGATTTCGGTCGTTTGAATAGGCGGTGCTGTTTTTGCAGATTCTTGTTGTTGTAACTTGGCAATATGCAAAATTGCACGATTCACCAATGCCAATGCTTCATCAATATCAAAAGGTTTTGGTAAATATTCAAAAGCACCGGTTTGATAACTTGATACCGCAGATTCCAAGTCCGAATGTGCTGTCATAATAATGACAGGTAGGTCGGGGTGACTGGTTTTGACTTTGCCTAAAAAGGTTAAACCATCAATTCCAGGCATGCGGATATCTGTCAAAATCACATCAGGCGCATCTATGCTGAGTTGATCAAGCGCAGATTGTGCTTCTTCAAAACTGGTAACGTCAAAACCTTCTTCTTTGAATGTTTTTTCCAATACCCAGCGCATGGCGCGATCATCATCAATTACCCATATTTTATTTCGCGACATGGTTAAACTCCCAAGGTAAATATAAGCTAAAGACTGTTTTTCCTGGAACTGATTGGCATTCAATCATTCCGCTATGTTGATGCATAATATTTTGTGCGATGCTCAAACCGAGCCCTGTGCCTTTAGCACGTCCCGTGACCAGTGGATAAAACACCGATTCTAAAATTTCTTCCGGTACGCCCGGGCCATTGTCTTCAATATCAATACGAACAGCAGAACGCTTTAACACACCATTAATGGTGACAAGGCGCTGAATGCGTGTTCGCAAAATAAGTTCAGGTTGGTGGTCAATAAAGAATTCTTTATTTTCCATCATGGCTTGTACGGCATTTACACTAATGTTGAGCATGACCTGAATCAGTTGATCGCGGTCTGCCATGACATCGGGTAAAGACAAATCATAGTCACGGGTGATTTTGATTTTCTTTTTGGTTTGATTGGTAATCAGTGAGCGGACACGTTCGAGTGGCTCATGTACATTGACTAATTCATAACTTGGCAATTGGCGCGACCCGAGCATGGTGTCCGCCAGATTACGCAGACGATCGACTTCACTAATGATAATGTCGGTGAATTCTGAATATTGAGGATCATTTAAACTACGTGCCAATAATTGGGTTGCACCACGAATGCCGCCTAAAGGATTTTTAATTTCGTGTGCCACACCACGAATCAGTTGTCGTGCAACCTGGTGTTGTTGAATCAGGTTTTCTTCTTTAGAGATTTTCAACATCCGATCAATCGGATTTAATTCTATCAGTAGAAGCGGGTGATACGGCTTTTGAGAGTTAATTTGTGAAACCGTATAATCCACATGCATATCTTTAAAGTTGACACTAATGGTTGCTTCGCGACGGGTATAAGGTTGTCCTGTGACAAAGGTATTCAATAACGCTTCTTGGGTATTGAATTCATCATCGGGCATATGCAGTAAATTTAAAACAGGTTGACCTGAAGCACGCAGCAAACTGATGTCAAACAAAGATTCACAAGAAGAATTTAAATAAAAAATATTCAGCTGGCTATCGACCAGTAAAATGGCGGTGGTTAAGTTATCCACTAAAAGGCGATAGTCGATCCCGACGGGTTGATCCATTAGCGAAAGCATCCTGTATTAAAATAGCGCAATGGCATCTGCACTTCTTGTCATTTCTCCCTGTTATGGGACATTCAACGAGTTAAACGTTGTCGAAATAAAGCAAAATGCACGCCAACTTTAAGCACATGTGTAAATAAAAATTCTGACGCTATAAAAGTGTGCTTTTTGTTGTTTGATTACAGAATTTACCTAGCATAGTAAAGGAAATAAAAATATTAGTGAACCAAAATGGTGCATTTAAAATATTTGGTAAAAATATAGGCATATTTTGGTGCGTGATGCAAAGAGTCGGCTTTCTACCTATTTTTATGATCGGAAAAGACATACAATACGCGCATTATACTGGAGCGCAGATTCATGAAGTCCCCCAAAGTCGGTTTCGTTTCTTTAGGTTGTCCTAAGGCATTGGTAGATTCTGAACGAATTTTAACTCAGTTGAAGACTGAAGGTTATGATGTAGCATCTGATTATGAAGGTGCTGATTTAGTTGTTGTTAATACGTGTGGTTTTATTGAATCTGCCGTACAAGAATCGTTAGATGCCATTGGTGAAGCCATGAGCTCAAATGGTCGTGTCATTGTGACAGGCTGCTTGGGTAAAGATGAAGACAAAATTCGTAAAATGCACCCGAATGTCCTTAAAGTGACAGGTGCCGCGGCATATCAAGAAGTGATGGAGGCCGTACACGAGTACGTACCTGAACCACCAAAGCATAACCCATTTATTGACCTTGTTCCTGAACAAGGGATTCGTTTGACCCCTAAACATTATGCCTATTTAAAAATATCGGAAGGCTGCAACCATCGTTGTACCTTCTGTATTATCCCAAGCATGCGTGGCGATCTGGTTTCACGTCCTGTGGGTTCGGTTTTAAGCGAAGCACAAGCGTTGAAGAACGCAGGTGTAAAAGAAGTCTTAGTGATTTCTCAAGATACATCTGCTTATGGTTTAGACACCAAGTACAAACTCGATTTCTGGAACGGTCAGCCGGTTAAAACCAAATTCTTCGACATGTGCGAAGCATTAGGCCAACTCGGTATTTGGGTGCGTTTACATTACGTTTATCCATATCCACATGTGGATGCTGTAATTGACTTAATGGCACAAGGTAAAATCCTGCCATATCTAGACATTCCTTTTCAGCATGCCAGTCCGCGCATCTTAAAATTGATGAAGCGACCAGCGCATAGTGAAAATACACTTGAACGCCTTAAACTTTGGCGTGAAAAATGTCCTGAATTGGTCATCCGTTCAACATTCGTGGTTGGTTTTCCAGGCGAAACTGAAGAAGATTTCCAGATTCTGCTTGAGTGGCTTAAAGAAGCACAGCTTGATCGCGTAGGTTGTTTTACTTATTCACCTGTTGAAGGTGCGACAGCAAATGATCTCCCGGATCATGTGCCTGAAGAAATCAAGCAAGACCGTTATGAGCGCTTCATGCAAGTACAGCAAGCGATTTCGTCTGCGAAATTACAAAAACGCATTGGTCAAACCATGACTGTGTTGGTTGATGACTTGGATGAAGAATTCCCAGTTGCGATCGCACGTTCTTATGCGGATGCACCTGAAATTGACGGTAATGTCTTTGTTGAAGATATTGATAAGAGTCAAATTAAAGCAGGCGATTTGCTTGAAGTCGAAATTACCGATGCGGATGAATATGATTTATATGCGAAGTTAATTCGAGTTAAGTCTGCTTGATCTGTCATAAAAGTATACGAATAAAATTTTAGATATTGGAAGATTCGGAGATTTCCTGATGTTGGATTCAAAAAAGCCGCGTTATGCACGTATTTTGCTCAAACTTTCTGGTGAGGCGCTTGCTGGAAATAAAGACATGGGGATTGATGCACAAGTGCTTGATCAAATGTCTTTAGCCATTGCTCACTTGGTTGGTTTGGGCGTGCAAGTCGGTATCGTGGTTGGCGGTGGTAACCTGTATCGCGGTAGCCAATTACAAAAAGATGGTTTGGTTGGCCGTGTAACAGGTGACCAGATGGGCATGTTGGCAACTGTTATGAATGGTTTGGCATTACGTGATGCTTTGGTGCGTCGCAATATTAAAACCCGTTTAATGTCTGCTTTGCCAATTGGTGCAGTGGTTGAAGCCTATTCAAGCCGTGATGCAATCCGTCATTTAACTCAAGGCGAAGTATGTGTATTCGTTGCGGGTACAGGTAATCCATTCTTTACTACAGATACAGCTGCTTGCTTGCGTGGTATTGAAATTGAAGCCAACTTGATCTTAAAAGCCACTAAAGTTGATGGCGTTTATAATAAAGATCCAAGCAAATATGACGATGCAGTAAAATATGAAACACTTACATTTGACCAAGTGTTAGATGAAAAGTTAGGCATCATGGATTTAACTGCGATCTGCTTGTGCCGTGATCATAATGTGCCACTACAAGTATTCGATATGAATAAGTCGGGTTCATTGCTTTCAGTGGTTATGGGTGAAAAAGAAGGGACTCACGTTACCAATTAATGACGTGAGCCTGAAAGCTCTTTATACTACACGCTATTTAGCAATTACATCTCTTAGAATTAAGTAAGGAAGATCATATGATTAACGATCTTAAAAAAGACAGCGAAGACCGCATGAACAAGACTCTAGAGTCTTTGGAACATGGTTTTGCTAAAGTTCGTACTGGCCGCGCACATCCATCTATCTTGAATGGTGTGATGGTTCCTTACTATGGCTCTGATGTGCCTTTAAACCAAGTGGCAAACGTTGGTCTTGAAGACTCTCGTACCCTTGTTGTGCAGCCATTTGAACGTACAATGGTTTCAGCAATTGATAAGGCGATTCGTGAAGCAGGTTTGGGTTTAAATCCGATTACTGCTGATGCGATTCGCGTGCCGATGCCTGCACTGACTGAAGAAACACGTCGTGATATGCAGAAAGTTGCACGTACTGAAGCTGAAAATGCCAAAGTTGCGATCCGTAACATTCGTCGTGATGTATTGGGCGATATCAAAGCATTGTTGAAAGAAAAAGAAATTTCTGAAGATGATGATCGTCGTGCATCTGATGATATTCAGAAAATCACCGACAAATTTGTTGCTGAAGTGGACAAACGCCTTGCTGCGAAAGAAGCTGAATTGATGAAGGTCTAAGATTTAATGACCGTTTCAGAAGACAGTTTACCTCTTCCAAAACATGTTGCCATCATTATGGATGGCAACAATCGTTTTGCAAAAAAAATGCAAATGCAAAAGGGTGCGGGACACCGTGAAGGGAAAAATGTCCTGGACCCTATTGTTGAGCACTGTAGAAAAAAACAAATTCAGGCGTTAACCGTTTTTGCATTTTCTAGCGAAAACTGGAACCGTCCCCAATTTGAAGTTGATTTACTCATGGCATTGTTGGAAGAAACAATCCAGGAGCAACTGCCTCGAATGGAAAAATTCAATATTGCCTTACGTTTTATTGGTGATCGTTCTCGTTTATCTGCGCATTTACGTGAGTTAATGTTGCATGCTGAACAAAGGACTGCTAAGTTCGACAGCATGACTTTGACCATCGCGGTTAGTTACGGTGGGATGTGGGATATGGCGCAGGCTGCAAAACAAATTGCAGCGGATGTTCTGGCAAAAAAAGTCGCAGTTGAAGATATAAATGTTGAGTTGTTTGGGCAACATGTCAGTATGGCGGATTTACCCGCGGTAGATTTACTGATTCGCACTGGTGGTGATTATCGTTTGTCGAATTTTTTACTTTGGCAAGCCGCTTATGCTGAGTTGTATTTTACCCAAACCTTATGGCCTGAATTTACCGTTGAAGAATTCGATGATGCGTTAGCAGTCTTTGCTGGACGTGAACGTCGTTTTGGTAAAACTTCAGAGCAAATCCAACAAGAGAAAATCGAGAATTAATAAATGTTAGAGCGGATTATAACCGCATTGGTATTGGTAGCAGTCGTACTCAGTTGTATGTTTGCTACACAGTCTCAGTATCCAATGTTTGTGCTGATGATTGTTGCAGCAGGGGTCGCAGGGTATGAGTGGTTTAAACTTATGCCAGGAAAAAATAAAAATCTGGTGAAACCCTTGGCTTGGGGTTATGGATTAGCGACAGCAGCATTAGCAACTTTGGCATTATATTTTAATGATATCGCTCTATTACTTTGGGCAGCTTCCATTTTCTCTTGGATTTTAAGCATCTTTTGGGTTAAATCGTATCCAGGTTATGATGGTTGGTATAATTCAAGCTTAAATGTGATCGGGTTTATTTTAATTTCTGCTGCGGTTACCGCAATTTTTTCAGTCTGGAATAGCTCACCATGGTGGCTCATGTACCTGTTTTTACTGGTATGGGGGGCAGATAGTGGGGCCTATTTTGTCGGGCGTAAATTGGGTAAGAGAAAACTTGCACCAGATGTTAGTCCAAATAAATCGGTTGAGGGTTTATATGGTGGTATCTTTACTGCAATGATTATTGTGGTAGTGGTTGAAGTTGTTTATTTAGATTTAACTTTGGCTCAGCATATTCTGTTTTTAATTTTATCTGTAGTGACTGTATTTAGTTCTGTATTGGGCGATTTGTTCGAGTCGATGATCAAACGTCGTGCAGGAATTAAAGATTCGGGTCGTATTCTGCCAGGACATGGTGGTGTGCTTGACCGTATTGATTCATTGCTTGCTGCTGCTCCGATTTTTGCTGCAGGCATGTATGTTTTAAAACTTATTGGTGTAGATTTATAGATGTCACAATCTGTTTGTATATTAGGTGTAACGGGTTCCATTGGTCAAAGTACCTTAAAAATTCTGCAGCAGCATCCTGAAAAGTATTCTGTATTTGCAGTCACGGCGCATAGTCGAATTTTGGAACTTGTTGAAATATGCAAACAGTATCGACCAAAAATCGCGGTTGTTCCATCAAGTAAAGTTGATGAACTCAACCTACATTTTCAAAATCAAAATCTTAACGATATTGAAATTCTAAGCGATGAAGCCGGTTTGATTGCTGTTGCTGAACATGCAGATGTCGATGTGGTGATGGCGGCAATTGTCGGTGCGGCAGGTTTGTTGCCGACATTGGCTGCGGTTAAAGCAGGTAAACGGGTTCTGCTTGCCAACAAAGAAGCACTGGTAATGTCGGGTGACCTGATGATGCAAGCTGCACATGATTATCAGGCAGAGTTGCTTCCAGTTGATTCTGAACATAATGCAATCTTTCAATGCTTGCCCGCTGGTTATTTCCAGACAGAGCGTAATGGGCAACCGAAACAGGGTGTATCCCGTATTTTGCTTACCGCGTCTGGCGGTCCCTTTCTAAACCATAGCCTTGCACAATTACAAAATGTGACGCCTGCACAAGCGTGCAAGCATCCGAATTGGTCGATGGGGCAAAAAATCTCTGTTGATTCTGCGACTTTAATGAATAAAGGCTTGGAACTCATTGAAGCCTGTCATCTCTTTGCAATTTCAGAACAGTTTGTAACAGTGGTTGTACATCCACAGAGTATTATTCATTCTATGGTTCAATACGTGGATGGTTCGACTTTGGCGCAAATGGGTAATCCGGATATGTGTACCCCAATTGCCCATGCACTTGCGTGGCCAGTGCGTATTCAAACCCATGTGCCTGCACTTGATTTGTTTATGAATCAACAGTTAGATTTTCAAGAACCTGATACAACACGTTTCCCCGCCTTGAAACTAGCTCGACAGGCGATGCAAAGTGGTGGTTTGGCACCCGCAATTTTAAATGCTGCGAATGAGATTGCTGTTGCCGCATTCTTGAAAAATAGCATAGGCTTTACTGAAATTCCTCAAGTGGTTGAGCAAACCTTGAATCAAGTTCAAAGTGGTGCTGCGGAATCGATTGAACTTATTTTACAAGTTGACCGAGTTGCTCGTTCTGTTGCACAGCAAATTGTCATCAATAAAGGAAACTAAATCATGAGTGCCTTGTTTATTGTTGTGGCAGCCATTCTTTTACTTGGACCGCTTATCGCGATTCATGAGTTTGGACATTATATTGTTGCACGTAAACTCGGTGTGAAAGTTTTAGTCTATTCAATTGGTTTTGGACCAACATTACTAAAATGGACATCTAAGAAGTCTGGCATTCAATATCAACTTTCTGCATTGCCCTTAGGTGGCTATGTAAAAATGTTGGACGAACGCGAAGGTAGTGTTGCGGAAGAAGATTTACCCAAAGCCTTTAATCGTCAGCATCCATGGAAGCGAATTGCGATTGTGGCTGCAGGTCCATTGATTAATTTAGCTTTTGCTGTAGTTTTATTCTGGATTTTATTTATCCCATCCCAAGAACAACTGAATACTCGTGTTGGTAAAGTGTTACCGAATACACCTGCTGCAACTGTTCAAATGCAGGTAGGTGACAAAATTACCACAGTGGATGGTGCTGAAACCAAGACATGGGAAAAATTGAATTTTGCTTTGGTCGATCGTGTTGGTGAAACAGGTTCAATTGAAATTCAGGCAGAACGTGATGGGCAAGTTAAAACCTTTCAGTTACCCATTCAAAATTTCTTAAAAAATCAAAATCAATCTGCATTAGACAGTTTAGGCTTTATGCCATATCGCCCACACATTCCTGCCATTGCCACCAAACTCAGTGAAGATGGTGCAGCGATTCGTCAAGGGATGAAAGAAGGCGACAAAATTATCGCGATTGATGGCGTAAAAATGAATGACTGGTTTGATGTGGTTCAAGTGGTTCAGGCTTCACCAGAAAAATTGTTAAAAATAGATATCTTACGTCAAAATCAATTGCTACATTTACAAGTGATGCCACAAGCTAAACGTGACAACATGGGGAATGTTTCAGGTGTGCTTGGTGTGCAGAGTATCCCCGGGAAAATAAACATTCCTGCAGATTATAAACAAATGATTCAATATAGTCCGACTGAAGCATTTGTGATGGCAGTTGATAAAACGGGTCAAATTTCAGGTATGATTTTGAACTCGATCGTCAAAATGTTTCGTGGTTTAATTGGCCTGGATAATTTATCCGGTCCAATCACCATTGCGAAAGTGGCAGGACAAAGCGCGGAAATGGGTTGGCAGACCTTTATCTCTTTTATGGCTTTAATGAGTGTGAGTTTGGGTATTTTAAATTTATTACCGATTCCCATGCTTGATGGTGGACATTTAGTTTACTATTTTATTGAGCTGATTCGTGGTAAACCTGTTTCTGAACAAATACAATTGGTTGGTTTGAAAATTGGTATGGTACTGCTCGGCAGCATGATGCTCCTTGCATTATTCAATGACTTCATGCGTTTATAACAACGTAAATACGAAATAAATTAACATCGGAAAAGACTGGCATGCAGCACACACATTTATTTATGCCTTTGGCGCTCATTAGTGCAATGGCAGCAGTACAACAAGTATATGCAGCAGATGAATTCATTGTCCGCGATATTAAAATTGACGGGCTTGTTCGTTTAACGCCAACAAATGTCTATGGGATGTTGCCTGTCAATGCTGGCGATCGTGTCGATGATACGACTATTGCAAATTCAATTCGTGCTTTGTATGCCACGGGCTTGTTTGATGATATCAAAGCATCAAGAGAAGCGGATACGCTTGTTTTTACCGTAGTTGAACGCCCCCTGATTTCAAAGGTTGAGTTTAAAGGAAATAAGATCATTCCTAAAGAAGCACTTGAAGAAGGGCTTAAAAAAATGGGCATTGCAGAAGGCGAGGTTTTGAAAAAATCTGCACTGCAAACCATTGAAACCGAACTTGAACAACAATATATGCAGCAAGGTCGTTATGACGCTGATGTAAGCGTTAAAACGGTCGCTAAACCAAACAATCGTGTTGATTTAACCATTGAGTTTGTGGAAGGTAAAGCAGCTAAAGTTGTTGATATTAATATTATTGGCAATACTGTTTTTAAAGAAAGTGATATCAAGCAAGCTTTTGCGGTTAAAGAGAGTAGCTGGAGTTCGATTGTTACGCGTAACGATCGTTATGCGCGTGAAAAGATGGCGGCTAGCCTGGAAGCTTTACGTGCATTGTATTTAAACAAAGGTTATATCAACTTTAATATTACTAACTCAAGTTTGAACTTGAGTGAAGATAAAAAGAATATCTTTGTTGAAGTCACTGTGGAAGAAGGTGAGCAATTTAAATTTGGTGAGACCAAGTTCCTGGGTGATGCACTTTATAAACCAGAAGAATTGAAAGCACTACAAATTTATAAAGATGGCGAAATTTACTCTCAAGAAAAAGTAAATGCGGTTAAACAACTTTTACTTCGTAAGTATGGTAATGCAGGTTATTACTATGCCGAAGTGAACATGGTTCCTGAAATTAATGAAGAAACCAAACTGGTAAATTTGAATTATTATATTAATCCAGGTCAACAGGTGACGGTACGTCGTATTAACTTCACTGGTAATACCAAAACTGCGGATGAAGTATTACGTCGTGAAATGCGTCAAATGGAAGGTGCATTAGCAAGCAATGAAAAAATTGACTTGTCTAAAGTTCGTCTGGAACGTACCGGTTTCTTTAAAACAGTAGATATTAAACCAGTGCGTATTCCAAATGTGCCGGATCAGGTTGATTTGAATATCAATGTTGAAGAACAGCATTCTGGTACAAGTACACTTGCCGTTGGTTTCTCGCAAAGTGGTGGTGTGACTTTCCAGGCAGGTTTAAGTCAAACCAACTTCTTGGGTACAGGTAATAGTGTTTCGATTGATTTATCCCGTTCAGAAACGCAAGATTATTATAATTTAAGTGTGACTGACCCGTACTTCACCATTGATGGTGTGCGTCGCGGTTATAACATGTACTACCGTAAAACCAAGCTGGATGACGACTATAACGTCAATAACTATGTGACTGACAGTTTTGGTGGTGGTATTACATTTGGTTACCCAATTGATGAGAACCAAAGCATCAGTGCTGGTCTGAATATTGACCAAACTGAAGTAACCACAGGTCCATATGTTTCAACTTATGTTCGAGATTACTTGTTAGCGAATGGTGGTAAGGCTACAGGCCGAGCTGAAGGTGTGTGTACCGGTACTCAGACAATTATCTATAATGATCCTGCAGATCCAGCAAAAGGTATAAAAGAAGTTGTTTGTGATGTTCCATTAGTAGATTTTGATAATAAATTTAATGGGGATTTTTTAACTTATAATCTTAATTTAGGTTGGTCATACAATACTTTAAACCGTCCTGTATTCCCTACTAATGGTATGTCACATCGTGTGAATGCTGAGATTGCATTACCTGGTAGTGATGTTGAATACCAAAAAATGACTTATGATGCTCAAGCATTCTTGCCACTACCATATGACTTTGTACTTCGTGGCTATGGTAAGTTAGGTTATGGTAATGATCTGCCATTCTATAAAAACTTCTATGCCGGTGGTTTTGGTTCGGTTCGTGGTTATGACAACAGTACTTTGGGTCCGAAATATCCGGGTGTAACGTATAATGAATCGAGAGTTAAAGATAATGACCCCGAGGAAGTGGGTGGTAATGCCTTAGTACAGTTTGGTGCAGAACTCGCATTACCTTTGCCATTTAAAGGGGATTGGACTCGTCAAGTACGTCCTGTGGTATTTGCTGAGGGTGCGCAAGTGTTTGATACACAATGTGATATACCGAAAGGAACATTGTATGTCGATGCAAATAATCCATCTGTAGATGCGAAGCAATATTGTAAAGATAACTTCGGTTTTGATGGAAATAACATGCGTTATAGCATCGGTGCCGGCTTTACCTGGATTACCATGATTGGCCCTCTTTCACTCAGTTATGCTTATCCATTGAACGATAAAGCGGGTGATGACACTAAAAATATCCAGTTTGAAATCGGTCGTACTTTCTAAGATTGCGTAAGAATAATTCAGATTGTGTTAATACATTATCGGGTGTATTGACACAACTGATCTTAAAGAGAAGATGATGAAAAAAATGATGATGGCGATGAGTATCGCCTTGACAAGCGCGACTTCTTTGACGCAGGCTGCCGGTTATGGGGTGATTGATTTAGAGCGTCTTGTGGAAAATAGTAGCTATTTAAAACAGCAAAACACAGCTGTGCAGCAAAAAATTAAGCCACAAACCACTAAAATTGAGCAATTGTCTAAAGAGCTTGAAGCATTACAGCAACGGGCACAATCCAATACCAAATTTACAGATGCAGAAAAGCAAAAGCTTTCGGCACAGTATCAAGCCAAGCTTCAAGAATTGAATCAATTACAGCAATCTGTACAGGACAGCGTACAAGATTCGATTCAACAAATTCGTAATGTTTTTGATGCACGTGTGAAGCAAACTGCGGAACAATTGCGTAAAGAAAATAACTTAGATATTGTTTTAAATAAAAATTCAGCGCTTGCCTATGACCCTAAATATGATTTAACTGATAAAATGATCCAAAAGGTCAATGTTATTAAGTAATCAATGAATCCTAGACAATTTCGCTTAGAAGATCTTGCTCGCCTTGTACAAGGCGAGTATGTCGGTCAATCTGATTTAATGTTACAAGGATTGGCAAGCTTAGATGTCGCTCAAGCCAAACATATTGCATTTGTAAATGCTGAAAAATACTTAGATCATGCACGTGCTTCAGAAGCAGGTGCATTGATTGTCACTGCAGCTTTAAAATCACAGTTAGATACGCATAATAATTTTATTGTGGTTGATAATCCTTATCTTGCTTTCGCAATTCTGACGCATGTTTTTGAGAAAAAACATACGCAACAGGGTATCGAAAGTACAGCTCAAATTCATTCCTCTGCCATTGTTGCTGATAGTGCCTATATTGGACATTATGTGGTGATCGGTGAAAATTGTGTGGTGGGTGATGAAACAGTCGTTCAATCGCACGTTAAAATTGATGATGATGTGGAAATTGGCAAACAATGTTTTATTGATTCACACGTCACTTTAACGGGTGAAACCAAAGTAGGTAATCGAGTCCGTATTCATGCCAACAGTGTGATTGGTGGAGAAGGTTTTGGCTTTGCACCTTATCAAGGTAAATGGCATCGTATTGCACAATTAGGTTCAGTTAAAATTGGGAATGACGTACGAATTGGATCAAATTGTAGTATCGATCGTGGTGCGCTAGACGACACAATTCTAGAAGATGGCGTGATTATTGATAACCTTGTGCAAATTGCCCATAACGTCAAGATTGGTGCCAATACAGCGCTTGCAGCAAAATGTGGTATTGCCGGTAGTACCACAATTGGCAAAAACTGTGTATTTGCGGGTGCGGTCGGGGTGGTAGGTCACATTAATATTGCGGATAATGTCACAATTACCGGCATGTCAATGGTCACAAAAAATATTTCTGAGGCAGGGAGTTATTCTTCTGGCACGCCAATGCTGGAAAGTTTACACTGGAAACGCGCTGCGGTACGCTTTAAACAATTAGCAGATGTGCCATTGACCCAATTAGTGAAACGGCTTGATCATATACAGGCTCAAATAGAGTCCCTTGAATCAACTTTTAAGCGTAAATAGAATATGATGACTGAGTCGAATACTCCTGCATTTACGAAACCTGAATTGCCAATGCACATTCAACAAATTCGTGAATATTTACCTCACCGCTATCCATTTTTATTGGTCGATCGAGTTGTTGACGTGACTGATAATGGTATCGTTGGTTATAAAAATGTTTCGATCAACGAAGAGTTTTTACAGGGACATTTCCCCGGCTATCCAATTATGCCTGGGGTGCTGATTGTTGAGGCATTAGCTCAAGTCTCTGGTATACTTGGTTTTATCATGAATAATGAAAAACCAGGCCCCGGTTCATTGTTTCTTTTTGCGGGCGCTGAAAAGGTTCGTTTTAAAAAACAAGTCGTTGCTGGTGATCAACTCGTATTAAAATCAGAGTTGGTTATGCACAAACGTGGCATTTACAAATATAATTGTATAGCCACTGTTGATGGCATTGTAGCAACTACCGCGGAAATTATAGTTTCGCATCAGAAAATAGAGCAGGCATGAGTAATAACGATTTAATTCACCCAACAGCCATTATTGACTCATCTGCAGTGATTGCTTCAGATGTACAAATTGGTCCTTATTGTATTATTGGACCACAGGTCAGCATTGGTGAAGGCACTAAGCTACATTCACATGTAGTTATAGGTGGCTATACTCGCATTGGGAAAAACAACGAAATATTCCAGTTTGCGAGTGTGGGTGAAGTATGTCAGGATTTAAAATATGCTGGCGAAGAAACCTGGCTTGAAATTGGCGATCACAACTCAATTCGTGAACATTGCAGTTTGCATCGTGGTACGACCCAAGATCAGGGCCTTACAAAAATTGGCAGCCATAATTTATTGATGGTGAACACCCATATTGCACATGACTGTGTGGTGGGCAATCATAATATCTTTGCCAATAATGTCGGTGTTGCTGGGCATGTTCATGTCGGTGACTATGTGGTGGTTGGTGGAAACTCCGGGATCCATCAATTCTGCAAAATCGATTCTTTCAGTATGATTGGCGGTGCTTCGTTAATTCTGAAAGATGTACCTGCTTATGTGATGGTTTCGGGTAATCCAGCACATGCTTTCGCGATGAATGTAGAAGGTATGCGTCGTAAAGGTTGGTCTAAGGATGTCATTCAGGCATTGCGCCAAGCTTTTAAATTGATTTACAAAGAAGGTTTAACCACTGAACAGGCGATTCAACAGATTCGTGCGGAAATTCTTCCTGAAGTTCCTGAAGTTCAGTTACTGGTTGATTCTTTAGAGCAATCCAAGCGTGGTATTGTTCGCTAATTGAATATACTGTTGCATAAAAAAGACACCTTCTGTGGTGTCTTTTTTTTTGTATTTTTATTTCTTGAAATAACCAGCTTCTTCAGACTTTGGATAGTCTTTAACGAGTTTGCTTTTAAGTTGGTTGGCGAGCGTTGTATTGTGATCTACATCTTTGGCGATATTGTGGAGCTGATAAAGCGCTCGAGCTGCTTTAGCTGAATTTGGATATTGATTGATTACAATGTTGTAATTCTTTTTCGCTTCAGTGTAATTGGTCGGTTCAATGGCTAAATTGAATTCTGCTAACCAGAAATAAGCATTACTAATATAAACACTGTTGGGGTTATTTTTAATAAAGTTTTTCATCGGTGCAATGGCTTTCTTGGCACCGCCTTGTTTATAGGCATCTAAAGCGACCGTATAAGCAGCTTTGTCCAGATCAGCCGGAGAGGGTTGTTGAGTGCTTGCTGTGGTCGGTTGAGTACTGACAGCTGCTGGCGGAGTATTGGTTGCCTTTGCTACTGGAGTTGGGGCATTCACGGTGCTGGGAGGTGTATCCTGTTGGTTATCCTCCTCTGAAGTTGCGCTTTCTGGATCTACTTTTTGCTGCAACAGTTCTAGACGCTGATCCAAGTCGGTATAGCGATTGGTGAGTTCATGTTTAAGTTTTTCAATTTCATTGTCTTGTTCTTCAATTTTGCCACGTAACGCACGAACATCATTTTCTAATTGTTGATTTTTCTGCATGATTTGCCAATTCAGATTGGTCGGTACATTGGCAGTGGTGGCACCTGAATCAATTGCGACATTATTTGCACTTGGTTCGATGCTAGTTTGACTTAAACCACGAGATTCAATGGGAATGTTCGCATAAAGTGAAGCTGAGCTAAGTAAGGCGAGTATACATAAAGCATGCTGTTTGAGCATCATAAAAACATCCATTTCGTATTCTTAGGCATATTCAAAATTTGCGACATTTGGAATGTACCTGTTTAAAAGATCTGACCACATTAAAAACGTCCATGCCGTGAAATGCAATATGCATTTACAAACTTGTGGTAGGTTTAAAGTAATTGATAGTCCACATAAAAAATATACAAAAATGCTGTTTTTAATCAAGATTGTTTTTTTAATAATCAAATAAAAGCGATGTGGCCCGAAAAGTCATTTGAAGGCTTGCAAGTTAAATAAAAATCTCTATACTCTGATCTTGCAATGGTAGCCCCGCTGGTGGCTTCGCAATTGTACTCTGTGAACCCCGCCAGGACCGGAAGGTAGCAACGGTAACAGATCTATGATGTGCCGAAGTTTTGCTAGTGGGGTTGCCACCAGTTTCTAAAATAATAATTTTTATTCTATCCTTTTGTTAAAAATCATCTTCTTTTCTTGTAATTGCTTTTATAATCGCATCCATTTCAAAACCCCGATACATTAAAAAGCGAATTTGTTTTGCTTTAAGCTTTGGCTCTTTTTCTACTTTTGCACCATATTTTTTTACTTTCAGTTGATAAGCCTGTTCATTCCAATCGGTTTCTTTTAATTCTTCCTGAATCAAACTGGCATCAATTTTTTTTGATTTTAACGCCAGCTTAATTCGGTTTGGACCTTTGCCTTTACGTTTTTGGCTAGACAGCATGATTTCTGCCACGCGTTGGTCACTTTGATAATTTTCTTTTGCCAGCTCATCAACCAGTCTTAACACCTCATCACGATCCATGGCATAGAGCCCAAGCTTCTCAATAAGGTCAGCTTTAGAGTATTCTCTACGTGTCAATACAGCAAATGCATAAGAGCGCAAACGAGAGCCTGTGAGACCTTTGGGTTTGGGCTGTGGGTCATCTTCAAAGTGTAATGCTTCTGATTCTATGGGAGCGGAGAATGATTCTGATGTTGATTCTGGCGATGAATCATCAAATTGTTGCTTGATAGCTTCGTAGTCAAGCAGTTTGGGAAATTTTGGATTGCTCATATTGTGTATCGATCACATCAAATAAAAAACGCCCCGCAGGGCGTTTTACAGTTTAACTCGAAAAATTCGACTTTAACATCATGCTATTTAAGCATCTAGCAAGTCTGGTTCTTCTTCGTCTTTTTCTTCAATTGGCTTAGTTACAGGTGTTAACAGCTTTTCGCGAATGAGGCGATCAAGTTCCTGGGCAATTTGAGGATTTTCCTCTAAATGGCGGATAACATTGTTTTTACCCTGACCAATTTTATTGCCTTGATATGAATACCAAGCACCCGCTTTTTGTACCAGTTCTTGCGCAACAGCAAGATCAACCAGCTCACCCAGCTGGTTCACACCTTTACCATACAAAATCTGGAATAATGCTTCTCTGAACGGAGGTGCCATTTTGTTCTTCACGACTTTAACACGTGTTTCAGAACCAACAATTTCATCGCCTTCTTTCACTTGACCGATACGACGGATATCCAGACGTATAGAAGCGTAGAATTTAAGTGCATTACCACCCGTTGTGGTTTCAGGACTACCGAACATCACACCAATCTTCATACGAATCTGGTTAATGAAGATGACCATACAGTTAGAGCGTTTTGCATTACCGGTAATTTTACGTAATGCCTGACTCATTAAACGTGCTTGTAAGCCCATGTGTGAGTCGCCCATTTCGCCTTCAATTTCTGCGCGAGGGGTCAATGCAGCCACGGAATCGACAACGATCATGTCAACCGCACCAGAGCGAACCAGCATGTCGGCAATTTCAAGCGCCTGTTCACCATTGTCAGGCTGAGAAACCAACAGGTTGTCGAGGTCCACACCCAGCTTACGTGCATATTGAGGATCAAGCGCATGTTCGGCATCGATGAAGGCACAGGTACCACCAGCTTTTTGACATTGTGCAATTGCTTGCAAAGTCATCGTGGTTTTACCTGAAGATTCAGGCCCATAGATTTCCACGATACGACCTTTCGGTAAGCCACCAATACCCAGTGCGATGTCCAGTGTTAAAGAACCTGTAGATACCGCTTCAACAGCCAGTACGGTGTTATCACCAAGACGCATTACTGTGTTTTTACCAAATTGTTTTTCAATTTGGCTTAGCGCAGCATTGAGCGCCTTACTTTTATTATCATCCATCTCACAACCTCAAAACGATGTCACAAAAATATTAACTTAAGTGGATGAGTTACTTTAAAACGTGTTCCACCCAAGTATAGTGACAGATTCATTCCTTATGTTCTATATCAATTCGGTCGAGCACGACAGAATATGACGCTTAAATTAATCATCACTGTATGACCATTCTTGGTCAAACTGTTGATCATTATCTTGTTTGAATTTACTGATTTGTCGGCGATCTTTTTTACTTGGCCGATGTTCAGGTCGGGCTAGATTATGCAACTTTCTTTGTGTTGTAAGCAACTCTCGTCGTGCCACACTGACTTCTGTTTCTTCATACAGTTGTTGTGCAATCGGTGCCGCACCACGGTTTGCTGACAATCCTTTTATCAGAATGGTTTTTCGCTCAAAACCTTGTTGAATGGTCAGTTCCATACCAACACGAACTTCTTTAGAAACTTTGACACGTTCACCGTTATGGTGGACTTTTCCGCCTTCAATGGCAGCTTTGGATATTGAACGTGTTTTAAAAAAACGTGCCGCCCACAGCCATTTATCCACCCGCATACTTTCAACGGTGTTTTGTTGAGAAGGATTAGGCATATTTTTTCAAATCCTCTGCTTGTTCTAACATGACGATTAAATCAGTCAAGTCTTGTAAAATAGGATAAGGACTTTCAGTCCGTATATTTCCTTTAGATGAGGGCTGTGCAATGGTAATTAAATTCTCAATACCAAATTTTTCTGCACCTTTCAGGACTTTTTCTGTGTCATCGATAAAATAGGCAGATTTTTCTTGGAATGGATGTAAGGCATGCAGCTTTTGCCAAAATTCGATCGATTCTTTAGCATAACCAATGCTTTCACTGCTGATAATCACATCAAAATAATCAGCGATTTGGGTATGTTCAAGTTTAAACTTTAAACCTTCGCAATCTGCATTGGTTGCAATCCAGCAGGCATAGCCATTGGCTTTTAAATAATCGAGAAGTGCTATACAGCCAGAACGTAAAGCAACCTTGTGTTTAAATTCATGTTGCAGTGCAAGAGTATCGACGCCAACTTTTGAACTCCAGAAACGGGTTGAATACCAATTTAGGGTATGATTATGTTCTTGATAAAACTGGAATAGAGCTTGGGTGCTTTGTTCGAGTGTGCAGCCATGCGTAGCTGCATATCGAATGGGAAGTTGATGATTCCAGATGAAATCATCATAAGCAAGGTCAAGGAGCGTGCCATCCATATCAAAAATGATGGTCGGTTTTTCTGAGTAATTCGACATATGAAGGTAATCTATGTTTAAAACAACAACAGCACCACAAGATGCTTTGATTTTACAGCTTGTACCCATTGTGACACAGGCATGTGAAATTTTGCGAGTAGAATATCAGGCATATTGTGCGGGTG
Organism: Acinetobacter terrae; assembly: GCF_002135195.1. Classification (NCBI taxonomy): domain Bacteria; kingdom Pseudomonadati; phylum Pseudomonadota; class Gammaproteobacteria; order Moraxellales; family Moraxellaceae; genus Acinetobacter; species Acinetobacter terrae. Next base: position 112,815 of record NZ_NEGF01000004.1, on the reverse strand, counting down.
GAGCTTTTGATGTCGAGAGAAAAAGTGACAATTCTCCTGTGACCCAAGCAGATCACCGAGTCAATGAGTTTATCACCCTATCATTACAGAATAATTTTCCTCAGATCCCTTTATTGTCAGAAGAAGGTGACAATACTGAACGGAAGCAATGGCAAAATTTTTGGTTGTTGGATCCTTTAGATGGCACCAAAGAATTTCTGCATAAACGACCTGAATTTACCATCAACTTAAGTTTGGTGGAAGGCGCACATACCACTTTTGCGATATTGGCCATTCCGGCTGAGCAGACGATCTATATTTGCCCGAAGCAAGGTTTACCGTTGAAATTTGTGCTTCAAACCGGGCAATGGGGGGAGTATTTCGAAGATAAACCGTCAACTGCAATTCAAGTTGGCTTAAGTCAAAGTAGCCAAGGTAGATCGAAATACGCTGAATACTTGGAAATATTAAAACAACAAGTTGAAGTTGTTGAATTTAAGGCGGGGAGTGCTTATAAATTTTGTATGATGCTTGAGGATAAAGTAGATATTTATCCACGTTTCCATCCAACCAGTGAATGGGATACCAGCGCAGGTCAATGTCTCATTGAGCGTATTGGCGGTGGGTTGGTGGATTTAAAGGGCAGACCCTTTTTATATAATCAACGGGATAGTTTATTGAACGGTGGCTTTATTGCATTTAAGAATATCGAAATGAAAAAATTAGCATTCCAAGCTCTAGGACTTATGGCGAACATCCATTGAGCTGATGTTTTAACATGCTATAGTGTGCCGAACCATGTTTAATTTTTGGCTGCATCATGGCATTAGACCTACTCCCTGCAAGTATGCTCAAGGCAATTGATTTATTGCCCGATGCAAAAACACCTGTGACTTTATTTACCCGTCATTCTATTCGTGAAGTAGTGGCTGGGCAGGGTTTGGCTGGCTATGATTTACAGTTAACCTCACAAGGTCGTGACTTGGCACAGGCGTGGGGCACATATTTAATTGAGAATACAGACCGGAGTATTCAGCACTGTATTTCAAGTCCAATTCAACGCTGTGTCGATACGGCAGCTTTAATGATTCAAGGTGCTGATTCGAGTACGCTTGCGCAAAATACCCATTATATTGAAATCGTCGAGCAAGGCTTGTTGGTTGAACCGGGAAGTTTTGTGCTGGATATCAAACAGGCAGGTCCATATTTTAGCAAACAAGGGGCTTTGGGCTTTATCAATAGTTTTGTCAATAATGCCTTGCCGGGAATGAAACATCCGATTACGGGTGTGGTAGACGTATTAGAGCTTATTTATAATACCCATCCCCAAGATCATTTTGGTTTAAGTTTGGCTGTCAGCCACGATACGATTTTAGCTGCAATCATTGCCGTAATTTCTGGGCGTAATACTATCAGTCGGGAAGACTGGCCACAAATGATGGAAGGTTTGTTTGTCTGGTTTGAAGGAGACGAATTTTTAGAATCGAAACTCAAATGGATTTGGCGTGGTAAAGTACAGGAACTTTCGATTCGAGAGTTTCAAAAGTTAGAAAAATAAAAGAGTTACTTATAAGAATAAAAATTTAAATCACATTAAAAATCTACCAAGATGGTGCTCTATTCAAAAATGATAGATCCATCTTGTCTTCTGTAGTTTTAAATATTTGATCTGGTTTAACACTCATTAAATTAAAATGGGTGTATGGACCGACTTTTTAAAATTTCAGCCATAAATTTAGAAATTTTATATAAATAAATGTTATCACGAGCTCATATTTTATGAGAAAAATGAACCTATATTAAGGGGGTATAAGTATTTAGCATATTGTTTGGCATGAATATTCAAAAGTAAAAGAAGAAAGGAGATTTAAAAAAGCAGTTGAATTAAAGTGTGATGTATTTCTCAAAATATATTGAATTGTGTGATACTTGGCAATATACTCAAAACAAGAAGATATGATTTTAGGACGCTGAAAATGGACGTGATTTTATGGGATGGTGAAAATACGTTTCCTGCAAAAATTGAAAGTTTTAAACAGTTCTTAAAAAAATATTTAACCTCACTTCACTGTGAACATCTTTTGAGTGATACACCTTTTCATTACGATCCTGAAAATGATGAATTCTTAAATCCAGATATTCAAGCCTATTATTATTTATGGTCTATTTCTTAGTACCAAAACTATTTTAACAAAATAAAAAAAGCCCTCAAATGAGGGCTGATTTATATCTATTTAAGATTTTTAAATTTGATAACCACTCTGTTATTGCTATCAAGGAACTTTAATTCCGTCTTGGAAGCCTCATAGCTCACAACTTGACTTAATGCTTGAGAGAACTTTTGCGGTAAATTGGTTGCATTTGAACATGCGTTATTTTCTACTGCTTTTAGATTTGCAAATTTAATCTGAGTTCCCATAACAGCATAACCTCCCATGAATTGGTTACATCCATCGGTGCCGCTTACTTCATTACTATCAAATGTCATAGTGGGAACGGCAGACTGGGTCGGGTCAGCTTTATAAACAACTTGATTAATTTCGGTTAAGACCCAATTTTTATTTTGCAATTGATCTAAATTTCGATCAGTGGAGGGATTTGGCATAGATGTACTACAACCAACCAAAGTTAAGGAAGTTGTTATACTTATAGCGAGAATAATTTTTCTTAACATTGCTTTTCTCCAATTAATTTAATACTTAAAGATAATTGTATTGTGAGGTAGTTAAAACAAATTGCAGTTTATAAAATTTTCTTAGAATTCATTTGATTGTTAACTAATCATCTACAAGAGTTGATCGGAAAATAAACATATATTATTTTGGGTAAACAAGATGTATTAAATGTTACAAGGACCAATAAACTTTAATATAAGGGTATGGTTAGAATTATTTATTAATCATATATTTGTTATATAAGTGGTTTAAACAGCATTCAATCACTAGGCTTTCAATTCATTACAATTTAATCTTAATCAGCTAAAGTATTTGAAGTGCAAAAAATTATATATTTTACTTATAAGTGATGAACTTTCAGGCGTAAAAAAAGCCCTTAACGGGCTTTTTTCAATGCAACAACTTAGTTAGCCAAAGCTTTAACTTGTGCATTCAAACGGCTCTTATGACGAGCAGCTTTGTTTTTATGGATGATGCCTTTATCAGCCATACGATCGATTACAGGTACAGTCGCTTTGTAAGCTTCTGTAGCAACTGCATAATCACCAGCAGCGATAGCAGCTACTGTACGTTTGATATAAGTACGAACCATTGAACGTAAGCTAGCGTTGTGTTTGCGTGCTTTAACGTTTTGACGGGCACGTTTTTTAGCTTGAGCAGAGTTTGCCACTCGTGCACTCCTTGAATTAGATTGGTCTGGGCGGGCTGAAATTGCAACTGAAAACCTTCATCAGAAGAATTGTCACCAGCCCGTAAACAAGTGCCATATTGTGATTAAACTATGACGTTAAGTCAAGTCTTGACTTGCTTTGACAACATTTTAGATGCATAAAAATTCTAAAGAAACCGTTAGATTAGTAATAACCTATAGAGATTGCTTAAAAAATGACTAAATCAATTAAAAGTGCAATTGTGATTGGAGCAACAGGTTTAGTAGGGCGTGAGCTACTGAATCAACTCAATCGTATAGAAAGTTGCGAGAAAATTACCGCGGTGGTCCGTCGTGAAGATTCAGAACTCAAAAGCCTAGAAAAAGTACAACAATTCATTCTCGATGATTTTCTTTTGCTCAATGACGAAGATGTGAATGGATATAGCCATGCATTTAGTTGTTTGGGGACAACGCTGAAGAAAGCCGGATCTAAGCAAAAATTTCATGATATTGATTATGAAATAAATGCACATTTTGCCGATTTATTTGAATCGACCCATACCCATTACTTACTGATCAGCGCAATGGGTGCAAATAGCAACTCAAATTTTTTCTATAATAGAGTGAAAGGTGAACTGGAAAAGCATATCCAGATTTTAAACCTTGAACGTGTATCGATTCTACGTCCTTCATTATTGTTAGGTGACCGTCCAGAACAACGAAGCTTGGAAGATCTGACTCAAAAGCTCTATCGAAAATTCTCGCATTTAGTGCCTGACTCATTTAAATATAAGCCTGTGACAGCAGAGCAAGTGGCTCATACTATGGTCGAGGCAGCGCAAACTCAAACTGAAAAATTTGAAATTTATGATAATTTACGCATACAAAATTCCAAATGAGGGGAAATAAAAAGTGTCTAATGCAGCATTCGTAACTTGCGATTTACTTGACGACAATCCAGAAAAAGTGATTCAAGTGGTGACACCATCCATGGATGGTAAATTCTTTAAAAGCTATGGTGAACGTAAAAGTTTTGGCGGTCAGGTCGTGACGGTTAAATGCTTTGAAGATAATTCGCGGGTAAAAGAACTGCTTTCGACTGATGGTACGGGTAAAGTACTGGTGGTAGATGGCGGTGCATCCATGCGCTGTGCCTTGATGGGCGATATGATTGCAGAGTCAGCGGTCAAGAATCACTGGAATGGCGTAGTCATCTACGGTTGTGTACGTGATGTAGATGCGATTGCTGAATTGGATCTGGGGGTACATGCATTGGCTGCAATTCCGCAAAAAAGTAATCGCAAAGGCATAGGCGAAGTCGATTTAACTTTGTATTTTGGTGGGGTAAGCATCTATTCTGGCGATTATATCTATGCTGATAACAATGGAATTTTGATTGCAAAAGAAAAATTAGTCGATTTATAACGACAATTGCATAAGGATAAAAATGGTGAATCATCAAATTAAAGTTGTACAGGCTTTAGCTTCAGCATTGACTGAAGGTGGACGCGGAGTCAGTGGTACTGCATTTCCGAAACAGCCGGAAAAACCACTCAAACTTTATGAGTTTGAAGGTTCACCATTTTGCCGTCGTGTACGTGAGGTCATGACCTTGTTAAATTTGGATTATGAGGTTTATCCTTGTCCAAAAGGTGGACAGAAGTACCGAAAAATTGTCAAAGAAAAGGGTGGGAAAAAACAATTTCCATTTTTTATTGATGAAAACTCGGGTACCCAGATGTATGAATCTCAAGACATCATCCACTATTTATTTAAACATTATGGCAAAACTGGAAAAACACCGAAAAAATTTGCCCAATATCCCAAAATTCCTGTGGCTGCCTTTGCTGGCACAATCATTAATGGCGCACGTGGGGTTTGGATTAATAGAAAAATTATTGATCGCGAGGCGCCCGCCCAGCTTCTTGAATTGTGGGGTTTTGAAGCGAGTCCATTTACGCGCGTTGTACGTGGTGTATTAACTGAACTAGAACTTCCATTCATATTTAATAATGTGTCCAAAGAACGCTGGCAAGATATGGGACCCGCAGCTTTACGCCTAAAACCAGGGAAATATGAACCTCTAAAAGGCGGTAAGCGTGCAAGAGTGGTTGAACTTATGGGGCGTGATATTCAAGTTCCTTATTTAGTCGACCCGAATACTGGAGTGAAAATGTTTGAGTCAGCTGAAATTGTGAAATATTTAAAAAAACAATATAGCTGAATCATCAAAACTGTAATAAAGAAACAGCTAGATCGGCTGTTTCTTTTTATTTAAATCAATCAATTTTCTTTAAACTCAGATAGTGCTACACACTGAATTTTATTGGGATGATTTAATTTATTGATCATGTATTAATCATTGATTGAATCGTCAGTGTTTTTATTTTATCGTGTTAAATTGAGAGGGTAAGTCTCAAAATATTAAATTAAAATTTAAATTATTAGTATAAAAGTCATCAAATTACTTAGTTTTAGGGATATTTTTTTAATTTTCTTTTCCGTTATATTGAACCAATAAAAAAAGGGGTAGTGTGTGTCGGGATTAGAAACGATTTTACCTGTACCAGTTTTAATTGTTGAAGATGAAGATCTCATTCGAGAACGCTTAAGAAATATATTGGTCGAATTGGGCTATGACAATGATGTGCTCATTTTTGCCAGGAATCTAAAAGAAGCCTTCCTGCAAATAGAACAACAACCTGTTTCCTTGGCATTGGTCGATCTCGGACTTCCTGATGGAAATGGGATAGAGCTGATAGAAAAGCTGCGTAGTCTAGATAGCAGTGCCTTAATCTTAGTGATTTCAGCGTGGAGTACGCAAGAAAGTCTATTTTCAGCGATTAAAGCGGGTGCGACAGGTTATGTCCTGAAAGAACGTGATGATGCGGAAGTGCGGTTGGCTATTCGCAGTATTTTACGCGGTGGAGCACCGATTGATCCTTTTATTGCACAAGAAATTTTAAAGCAGATCTCAGCTTCAGTGATTACAGGATCAAATGATGACAAATCATTAGATTCGGATGGGACACTTTTGACTAATCGGGAAACAGAAATTTTAGACTTGGTTGCGCAGGGGATGAGTAATAAAGAAATAGCAGAACAATTATTTGTCTCTAAATATACGGTGGAAAGTCACATCAAGCATATTTACCGAAAATTGGCGGTGACGAAAAGAACCAAAGCAGTCAGTGCAGCACGATCCTTAGGGATTTTATGAAATATTCCATCCTGTATTTCTTTTGCATATTTTTGCTGAGTTTATTCAGCCGAATCAGTTATGCGGAAATAACAGAAAGTATTAATGAACAATGTTCAGTGCATATCAATTCGATTTCTGTAGTGAAAACGCCTTCTCAGACAGTTTTACCCAAGCAAGGCTGGCAGTTGGTACAATTGCCAGATAAATGGAATAAGCACTGGAAAAATTATAATGGTGCTGCCTGGTATAAGATTGAATGGAACTGGGCATGTCAAAATAATGCGAAGTTAGCAGAGCCGATTGCTTTTTCAATTGATTATATTAATTCTGCAGGGGCAGTTTTTTTAAATGGTGATTTGCTTTGGCGGGATCAGCATTTACAGGAGCCTTTGTCTAAAAGCTGGAATATGCCGCGTTATTGGATCTTACCGATATCGGGATTAAGATCTAATGAAAATGAAATTTTGATTTATGTGAAGGGCTTTGCTTTTCAGTCTCCAGGGCTTGGTACGATTTCCTTTAATAATGTGCAAAGCAATTATGAAATCCATCAAAGTAAAATTTGGAACCGAAGAACATTATTTCAAATAAACATCATGTTATCGATCACTTTTGGGATCATCTGTTTTGTTATCTGGTTATTAAGACCTAAAGAAACCACCTTTGGATGGTTCGCATTAAGTTCATTATTATGGGTATTATTTATTTCCAATGTATTGGTGACAGAAACATTTCCATACCCAACAAGCATAATGGCAACCCAAGCAAATTTGGCTTTCTTTGTCCTGTATGTTGTTAGTTTCTGTATTTATTTACTCAGATTTATCCGAACGCGTTTAGCCAAAATTGAAGCTTCCATTTATTTTGCGACTGGACTTGCCACCGCCTGTATCTTTTTCACCCCACAGCAATTTATTTATTTTGTCTTTCCGCTGATATTTTTAATTTATGTGGGCTTATTTTTCGTAACCTGTGTATATATCAGCTATCAGGCTATTAAATCTCGACGAGCAGATTATATTTTTTTAGCCATTTGCTTAATTGGAATCTGCAGTTTTGCTGTACTTGATATTCTATTGTTATTATCGGAATCTACAGCTGATGCACGACCATTATCACCTTATTCCTCACCGATTATTACCTTTTTTGTGGTGGTTATATTGGGTACGAGACTGACACGTAACGTAAAAAAAATAGAAACATTTAATGCCGCATTAGAAGTCAAAGTTAAGCAAGTTGGAGAAGACCTGAGTTCAAGTCTGAATGAAAAACATCAGTTAGAGCTTGAGAATGTCAGGCTGCAAGAAAGAATACATTTATCCCATGATTTGCATGACGGTTTGGGGGCGTCATTGGTTCGCTCCATGGTTTTAGTGGATCAAAGTACACATAATATTCCGAATCAGCAATTTTTATCGATGCTTAAATTATTGAGAGATGATTTAAGACAGATTATTGATAGTGGTTCATCTGCGGATAATAAAATTCCAGTCAGTCCAGTCATGTGGGTTGCACCCGTCAGGCACCGTTTTAGTCAGCTGATGGAGGAATTAGATATTCATTCTAAATGGGCTTTTCCTCGTGAGTGGCAGGCTGTACCTACAGCGCTCCAGTGTTTGACCTTGATTCGTGTATTAGAGGAAAGTTTGACCAATGTGATTAAACACAGTCAGGCAAAGAATGTAAAAGTGTCGATGACTTATCTTTTAGAAAATCAATTAATTTTGACCATACAAGATGATGGTGTGGGTTTTAATACGGATTGTGTGGCACAACAGGGATTAAGTATTGGTATGCGCAGCATGAAAATGCGCCTAGAACGCATAGGAGCAGAACTTATCTTATCTTCTGAAGAGGGTTGTACGATAATCCAAGCGATTGTTCAGCTTAAATGATTTTATTTATGCCGCTGAAACTAACGTTATTGGAATAAGGCACTATCATGATGAAATGGTGCAAATAAATACGCATATTTATTTAGCTACTTCAGATTATGAAATCGGTAAAAAAATTAAAATTTATAAGTTATTTCGCTTTTGATTTTTCTAAAAAATAAACTTTAATTATTTTAGAGTATAAAAAAGGGGAAATCTAATTTCCCCTTTTTGCTGGGTTTATTCTTGCTCTGTAGCAGGTAATAACATCAAAATCGATTCATTTAACAAGTTTACGATGTCTTCCAGCATATCTGGATCATAAAGATTTTCATCGAGTAATACTGAACCGCCATCAGCCAATTGTTTTAAAATCGGTGCAAACGCATCTGAAATACAAATGCCTTCACCATTGGCCCAGAACAGCAATTCATTTTCGTCTTCAGTATAAAGTAGACGTGATGCTGGCTCAAGAATGAGGGAGTAACCTTGATCCAAGGCTTCTTCTAAATCACCTGTACCAATGGCTTCAGCCTCTGGAATGTTTTCAGGATATTTCGGTTCTGACATTAGGCTCATGAGCGCATCTTCAAGTACGGTTGGATTTTGCAACTGTGCTAAAAGTTCTGCTTTTAAATACTCAAGCTCCGCCTGACTGATTTGACCAATCGGACTGATTTTGTCACGAATAATGTCAGTCAGCGGATTTTTAAGCAATTGATCCGTAGCAAATTTATCACTCACGCGATCCATCATTTCAGCCACATTTGGCATACGGAAACCAAACGAGTAAGTCAGACAGTCATCTTCCGCTACGCCGTAATGAGACAAGCCCGGTGGTACATAGAGCAAGTCGCCCGGTGCTAAAATTTCATCAAAATGAACTTCCATCTCTGGCAGTAATTTTAATGGTTGGCCAGCAACAAACTCACTTTCGGCATCACACATTTGACCTAACTGCCAGCGACGGTGTCCATGCCCCTGTACTAAAAATACATCGTAAAAATCGAAATGTTTACCGACTGAGCCGCCTTTTTGGGCATACGACACCATGATGTCATCACGACGCCACTGAGGAATAAAAGGAAATTTTTTCCAAAGTTCAGCAAGGTCAAAAGAGTAATGATCCACAGCTTGTACGAGTAAAGTCCAAAGCTTTGGCATCTTCTGGAAATCAGCTTTTGTTAAAGGTGATGATTTCACAGACCATTGGTTTGGATCTTTATCTTTTTGCTTGATTAAACGGGCACTGACATTTTCATCCAGTGCAAGTTCCATCACATCGTTAGGTTCTAACAGATTTGCAATTTCTGGAAGCGCATTACGTACCAGTAATGGTTTTTTTTGCCAATATTCGGCAAGAAATTGTTCAGCGGTAATTCCGCCTAATACATCTAAAGGTTGAGACATAAATACAGCCTAAAATTAAGGAACTAAAATATTCAATTGACGCAGGATATGGCAAAGCTGAATCATCGGCATGCCCATCAGCGTGGTTTGGTCTTGCCCATTCATTTGCTCAAACAGGCTAATCCCCAGGCTTTCACATTTAAAACTACCGGCACACATTAAAGGTTGTTCTACTTCAATATAACGCTCAATTTCAACAAGACTGAGTTTGCGAAATTTGACCTTGTAGTGTTCAACCAGCGTTTGTTCAAAGCCAGTTGACTGCTGCTGAACACTTAATGCGGTACTGAAATAGACAATTTTATCGGAGTTGGCTTGTAACTGTTTTATGGCTTTTTCAACAGTCAGCGGTTTGCCAATGAAAATATCCGGTGCACCTTCACGCCAAGCGACTTGGTCTGATCCAATCACAATCGCTTCTGGATATTGTTCTGAAATGGCTTTGGCTTTTTCAAAAGCCAGTCTTTTTGCCAAATGATCCGCATGATTTTCACCACGGGGAGATTCATCAATATCAGGCACGATACTTTGATAATCGATGCGCAGGCGGTTCATTAAGTCTTTACGGGTTTGGCTGCTTGAAGCCAAAATAATTTGGGGAGTAGTCATCACACTGCATATTCCATAAGCACATCAAGCGGAACATAAGAGAGCACAGCTTGATGGCAAGCTTGAATTTTAATGGGAGGGGCGATACCGGCCTGGTATGCTTCAACCCAACGGGTCACACAAATACACCAAAAATCACCGGGCTCTAAGCCTGGGAAATCGACTTCTGGTAATGGTGTGATCAAGTCATTACCTACTTTTTGCGAAAAATTAAGAAACTCAGCGGTCATTTGTGCACACATTGTATGCTGACCTAGATCTGTTGTAGCAGTATGACAAAAGCCGTTACGAAAATATCCGGTAATAGGAGCATAGCAACAGCTAGCCATGGATTCGCCTAAAACGTTTAAACGATTGATATTTGGATCTGGGTGAATAGACATAAGCTCTAAATCATGGAGTGGCTTTTGACTATGATAATCAAAACTTTGCCTTTCGACAGCTTTTAAGCAAAAGAAGCTAACCTTTTTCTACATAATCATTTAAAATCGGGCGGTTTTTATATCTATAAAGAGAGCTATACATGAATTTTCAGCGTATGACTGACCTCGATTTAACAGGTAAACGTGTTCTTATCCGTGAAGATTTAAACGTGCCTGTAAAAAATGGTGAAATTACAAGTGATGCACGTTTACGCGCGGCGCTTCCTACAATTAAAGCAGCGGTAGAAAAAGGCGCTGCGGTAATGGTTTGTTCTCACCTAGGTCGTCCCGTTGAAGGTGAACCTAAACCAGAACAGTCTTTAGCTCCTGTTGCTGCTTATTTGACTCAAGCTTTGGGTCAAGACGTTAAATTATTGACTGACTACTTAGATGGTGTTGAAGTTGCCGCAGGTCAGGTGGTATTGCTTGAAAACGTGCGTTTCAACCCGGGTGAAAAGAAAAATAATCCTGAACTTGCACAAAAATATGCAGCACTTTGCGACGTATTCGTGATGGATGCATTTGGTACGGCACACCGTGCAGAAGCATCAACTGAAGGCGTAGCGCGTTTTGCCGCTGTTGCAGCAGCAGGGCCGTTACTTGCAGCTGAACTTGATGCTCTAGGTCGTGCACTTAAAACCCCTGAAAAACCAATGGTTGCGATTGTTGCCGGTTCTAAAGTTTCAACTAAACTGGATGTGTTAACTTCACTTTCAGATATTTGCGATCAAATCATCGTAGGTGGTGGTATTGCCAATACATTCCTGGCTGCTGCTGGCTACAATGTGGGTAAATCATTGTGTGAAAATGATTTGATCGATACAGCGAAAGCCATTGCTGCAAAAGTATCAGTTCCACTTCCAACAGACGTTGTGGTTGCAGATGCAGCTGAAATCGATTTTGCTGATTTCTTGGGTTCATTGGCTAAAGCAAAAGCAGTGGTTAAAAACGTTGCTGATGTAACCGACAACGACATGATTTTAGACGTTGGTCCAGAAACCGCAAAAGCATTTGCTGAAATTATCAAGACTTCAAAAACGATTCTTTGGAATGGTCCAGTGGGTGTATTTGAAGTCGATCAATTCGGTGAAGGCACGAAAGCATTGTCTTTAGCGATTGCTGAATCTGTTGGTTTCTCTATTGCAGGTGGTGGTGATACTTTAGCTGCAATCGACAAATACGAAGTAGCTGACAAAATTGGTTATATCTCTACCGGTGGTGGTGCTTTCCTTGAATTTGTAGAAGGCAAAACACTTCCTGCAGTTGCTGTATTACTTGAACGTGCTTAATCTTTAGATCAGAATCTTTAAATCAGATTAAGCCATAAAGTAAATATAACAAAAGGTTGACGACTACAGTCAGCCTTTTGTTATTTTGGGATACATATTCCAGTCATCAAAATGAAATATATCTGCAATAAAATTACGTTCATTAAATCTCCTGTCCTAGGAAAATCTGATGAACTTGAAATTAACACTTGCAGCACTCCTTATTGCACCTTTAGCTTTAACTGCTTGTGCCAAGAAAGATGAAGCTCCAAAAAATGACGCAGCTGCAACAGCAGCCGTAGAAGAAAAAATTACACCAGAGCAACAAGCGGCAATCGACTCACTTGACAAACCTGTTCTGGATGAAAAAAATACTGATGTACCTGCGGAAATAGCCAATGCGAATGCAGATGAAGCAACTCCTGCAGCCGAAGCCGCAGCTTCTGAAGCCACTGCACCTTAAGTTTGTCGTGTTTTATTTAAAAGTCCCTGCATAAGCAGGGATTTTTTTTGAAATAGTGTTTTTTATTACTGAATTGAAAGCAATCAGCATGTAGAATATGGGGCATCAACTGGGAGGACATTATGGCACTTATCTCATTGCGCCAGCTCTTGGATCACGCCGGCGAACACAACTACGGCGTACCAGCGTTTAACGTAAACAATTTAGAACAAATGCGCGCAATTATGTTAGCCGCAGACGAAACGAATTCACCTGTTATTGTTCAGGCATCTGCGGGTGCTCGTAAATATGCAGGCGCTCCATTCTTACGTCATTTAATTTTGGCAGCAATTGAAGAGTGGCCACATATTCCAGTGGTTATGCATCAAGATCATGGTACTGACCCTGATGTGTGCCAACGCTCGATCCAGTTGGGCTTTTCATCGGTAATGATGGACGGTTCATTGGGTGCGGACGGTAAAACGCCTACAAGTTACGAATACAATGTAGATGTAACGCGTCGTACAGTTCAAATGGCGCACGCTTGCGGTGTTTCAGTTGAAGGTGAAATTGGTTGCCTGGGTAGCCTTGAAACCGGTATGGCGGGTGAAGAAGATGGCGTAGGCGCTGAAGGCGTACTTGACCATTCTCAGCTTTTAACTTCAGTTGAAGAAGCGACTCAATTTGTAGCAGATACAAATGTAGATGCTTTGGCAATTGCAGTCGGTACTTCACACGGTGCGTACAAATTCACACGTCCACCTACAGGTGATATTTTAGCGATTGACCGCATTAAAGAAATTCATGCGGCATTGCCAAATACCCATCTTGTAATGCACGGTTCAAGCTCTGTGCCACAAGAATGGTTGGCTGTGATCAATGAATTCGGCGGCGACATCAAAGAAACTTATGGTGTACCTGTTGAACAATTGGTTGAAGCAATCAAACACGGTGTTCGTAAAATCAATATCGACACTGACTTGCGTTTGGCTTCTACGGGTGCGATGCGTCGTATGATGGCGGAAAAACCAAGCGAATTCGATCCACGTAAATTCTTCTCTGCGACTGTAGATGCAATGAAACAAATCTGTGTAGATCGTTACACAGCATTTGGTACTGCGGGTCATGCAGACAAGATTCGTCCAATTTCTTTAGAGAAAATGGTGAATCGTTATAAATAATCCCTAGAGATTATCTATAATCGAAAGCCCACATCTATTGTGGGCTTTTTTATATCGAATCCTCAACCATTATAAATCAGGAAAATAAGGCAAAAGATGGAACTTATATTTGCTGCGGCCTGCTGTAGTGTCATCATTTCAATTCTTTTAAAGCTATGCAAAGCCAAAGGTTTTGATGCACTACAAATGATTGTCTGGAACTACGCCTCTGCCAGTCTGTTGTGCTTTCTATGGTTTAAGCCAGATCTGCAGCATATTTCAATGGTCAATACGCCGTGGTGGTTAATTGTTGCCTTAGGTGTTTTGCTGCCGAGTATTTTTTTATGTTTAGCCAAATCATTGCAATATGCCGGCATTATTAAAACTGAGATTGCCCAGCGTTTATCTGTGGTTTTATCGCTATTGTCCGCATTTTTCATTTTTCAGGAACAGTTTAATACCCTAAAAATCATTGGGATTGTTTTAGGGATTTCAGCGGTACTCAGTATTTTATTTTCACATCAAAAAGCCGAAGCAGGGCAGCCATCTTCAAAACAGGCGATGTTATATCTTGCACTGGTATGGTTTGGATACGCCTTAATTGATGTGTTGCTCAAGTACACTACAGGATTAGGTGTTCAGTTCGCTGTTGCGCTGAATTTAATGTTTATCTGTGCCTTTATATTGTCATTGGCTTATATTGCAATTTCAACGAAAACTGCGGGTAGCAAAAAGAACATTCTGGCCGGACTAGGTTTGGGTGTGCTGAATTTTGCCAATATTGCACTGTATGTTAAAGCGCATATTTTATTGAAAGACACACCTGCAATTGTGTTTGCAGGTATGAATATTCTTGTGGTGCTATTTGGTGCATTAAGTGGCTTAATCATCTTTAAAGAAAAATTAAAACCAGCTACCGCTGTAGGTTTGGTTTTAGGTTTGGCTAGTGTGCTTTGCCTAGCTTATGCGATATCTGTTTGATTAGGGTCTTTGCAAAAGTCTTGGGGTGTTTCACGATGTCTATGGTGTCGGCTGTCCCTAGCAGCAAGCCAGCCTGCTCACAGTCTGGACAAGTTGGGTAAAAAGAAATCGCATTGGTAGGATATTGATGCATATAAATTTTATTGCAGTGTGTGCATTCAAATTTCATCGGCATTTTAGTTGTAGCAGGGATCATGATGTGAACCACCTTTTATTTTTGCGCAAATATACCTCAATATTGTTGCAAGAATAAGACCTGAAATGACATGAAAGGGGGATATACCCCCTTTTTATTGTAATGAATCGTTAATTAAAGCTGAGTGAAAATCTGTTCTTTGTCTAGACGAGATTTTGGTAGTTGGGCATTGAAATCATTTTCACTACGATAACCCAGTGTCAATAATACCGAAGGCACTAAACCTTTCTCGGTTAACTGCAATTCATCATTGATAATTTGTTCATCAAATCCACCAATTGGCGTTGCATCAATGCCTTCAATCCCGGCAGCTAATAGAATTTGACCTAAAGCAATAAAGGTTTGATTTTCCGCCCAGCGCTGGATATCACCTTTTTCATTGCGATAATAATTGACATAACCGCTACGGCTATCTTTTTGGCCTTGTTTAGCTTTTTCATCTTTAAAACGACCACTGATGTCATCTTGAGTGAGCAAGTTATCTAAATGCTGTTCGCTGATATCTGCTTTAGTACAGAATAAAATGGTATGTGAAGAATCTAGCACTTTAGGTGCGTTATAGGCATATTTCCCAACCAAGGCTTTGGCGATCCGTTCTTTAGCCGCTTGATTGTCAGCAATAAAAAAATGCCAAGGTTGAATATTGATAGAAGAAGGAGTCAAACGTAAGATTTCTAATAAACGTGCAACCTGTTCCTTGGGAATTTTTCGAATAGGATCATAGGCTTTGGTGGTATAACGGCTTTTCGAGACGTTTAAAAGATCCATGAATGATTACTCCACTTATAAATTATGTCTGTCATTTTACCTGAAGCGCTATCCAAATGGTTTATAACACATCGATCTCGCTTTAGACTTTGGCATGATAAAAAAGTATTCATCGTGAATACCATGCTTCACTCAATTTATTACACTTTATAAGACAGTATTTGTATCCTGTTTAGAGCGCATTTCCAATGTCATCCATGATTTTATAAAATGAAGTATTAGGATCTTTCAATAA
Source organism: Acinetobacter terrae (assembly GCF_002135195.1). NCBI lineage: Bacteria > Pseudomonadati > Pseudomonadota > Gammaproteobacteria > Moraxellales > Moraxellaceae > Acinetobacter > Acinetobacter terrae. Next base: position 96,942 of record NZ_NEGF01000004.1, on the reverse strand, counting down.
ATTAAGAGTTTTAGCAGATCAAGAAATACGTTTTCGATATTGGTACTTTTAGAAAAATGGCGTTTAATCACTATTAATTAAAATGTATGACCATTCCGAGAGCAGGCGTATGGACTTTAGCAATCACTTTAAAAGAAAACTAAAAACCCAACAGCAAATTGGGTTGTGGGTCGGTCTGGCAGATGCCTACGCTACTGAAATTGCAGCCAATGCCGGATACGATTGGTTACTCATTGATGGTGAACATGCACCCAGTGATTTAAGAACCACACTTTCTCAATTGCAAAGTATTGCAGCTTATCCTTCACAGGCAGTGGTGCGTCCACCCATTGGCAGTGTTCAGCTGATTAAACAGTTGTTGGATATTGGCGCGCAAACTTTATTGATTCCGATGGTGGAAACAGTAGAACAAGCGGAATTGATGGTCAAAGCAGTGCGTTATCCACCAGAAGGTATCCGTGGTGTTGGTGCGGCTCTGGCACGTGCAACCCGTTGGAACAGTATTCCGAATTACTATGAAACTGCACATGAAAATATTTGTTTGTTGATTCAGATTGAATCAGTCACAGGCTTAGAAAACCTAGATGATATTTTAAAAGTTGATGGCATTGATGGTGTATTTATAGGTGCTGTCGATTTGTCCGCAACCATGGGCTATCAAGGCAATCCAAACCATCCGGAAGTTCAAAAAGCTGTGGTGGATGCCATTACACGTATTCGTGCAGCAGGTAAAGCAGCAGGGATTTTATCGACGCAGCATGAAGCAACTCAGCAATACTTGGAACTCGGTACAGAGTTTGTGGCAGTTGGCGTAGATACCAGTGTGTTGATGCAGTCGCTTCGTGAATTATTGGCCAAATATAAAGATGAGGTAAATGTACCTAAAGTTTCGAATGGATATTAATTTGAAACAGTGTGGAGCAATTATTTAAACTGAAAAAAAGCCCCTACTTTTATCGAGTAGGGGCTTTTTTATTAATAGGCGTATTTTAAATCGGTATATTCGTTCAATGACATTGCAACATGCTTGTTAATGAATTCACGGATATCTTCGCTGCTCATAGGCTGACCTTGCTTGGTAATCACGTTTTCCATAGGTGCTTGATCGGCAGCAGTAATTTTATAAACAAAGTTACAAACCACTTTATAATTAGAATCAGCTTTAACCATGCAAGTCACGTAGCTATAAGCATGTTCAAAATTTAAATCGCTATGAGAGAAGATAAACTGGTCAAATAATTTAAGTGCTTTACCATCTTCTAATGCTTTTAATTCATCCACAATATTACTTTCAAATTGCACACCGTAACGCTCGGAAACAGGTTTTCCATCGATTAAAAGTGAAACTTTGCCGTCATCATGATGGGTCACGGTGATATTGCTAAAATCAGACATGGAGATCTCTAAAATTGAATGAAATGATATACGCTGATTATGTTTGAATTGTTTCACAAATCAAGAAACGATTGGATCACTTGATTATATTCAGTATAAATAAACAACAGTTGTAATGAATAATGTGCTGTAAATGAATTCGCTTTTATTCGGTCAAAATGGCTTGATCACTTAAAATTAATAAGTCCAAGTCTTTAATTCTAATCTTTGATAAACCTGCTCAGGATCAATTTCTAAAATTTGTGCTTCATGTTCACGCCAGTCGCCTAAAACAATACGTGATTTACCATTTTCATCATGGATATTAGGGCGGTGGGTATGTCCATGAATCAGTAAATCCACCGATTGAAGTGATTGTTCAACCGCCTGTTGATTCACATCCATAATCTTATAAGACTTCACTTGCTTGGTTTCGGCACTTTTTTTACGGAAACCATTGGCGAGTTTTTGACGAAAACTTAATGGCATGCTTTTAAGGAAGCGCAAAAGTAGCGGATTACGAATAATTTTACGGAATTTCTGGTAGGACACATCATCGGTGCAAAGCAGGTCACCATGTTCAAGACGTATCTGCATATCACCAATCTTTAAGGTATCCACCTCAGGCAATATAGAACCATTAAACTGCTTTATAAAGCGTTGACCCAGTGCAAAGTCACGGTTGCCGACTTGAAAGTAAACATGATTACCGGCTTGAGTAAAGTCTTGTAGAGCGCTGACAATTCCATCTAGCCATGGGGCAGAGTAGTCATCCCCAACCCAGGCGTTAAACCAGTCACCCAAGATATAGAGCTGGGTATTCTTATTTTTATAGTGTGCCAATAAATCCAAAAACCCCCGAACGAGTCGAGGGTGTTCAGGTGACAAATGTAAATCAGCGATAAACAGATAGGTCACTTATTTTCCTTATTTTTAAATCTCCCTAAATCCCTCTTTGATAAAGAGGGACTTCCTACCATTAAAAAGGTGGGAATTCCTCCCTTTCTTAAAGGGAGGTTAGGAGGGATTCTTACTCAGCAATAATTTTAGCAGATTCGATTACAACGTTTTCTAAAGGAACGTCAGCGTGGTAACCACGGTTACCGGTACGTACGCCTTTGATCGCTTCAACAACATCCAAGCCTTCAACGACTTTACCGAATACTGCATAACCCCAACCTTGCGCTGTTTTACCAGTGTGGTTAAGGAAAGAGTTGTTTTTCACGTTAATGAAGAATTGAGCAGAAGCAGAGTGAGGTGCTTGAGTACGCGCCATAGCGACCGTACCTTCGTCATTGCTTAAACCGTTGTCAGCTTCATTTTCAATAGAATCGCGAGTTGCTTTTTCTTTGAAGTTTTCATCCATGCCGCCGCCCTGGATCATGAAGTTTTCAATTACACGGTGAAAAATCACGCCATCATAAAAACCGTCGCGAACATATTCTAAAAAATTAGCAACAGTCTTAGGTGCTTTTTCAGAGTTTAATTCAAGAACAATACGTCCTTTATTGGTGTTTAATTCGACTTGAGGAAAACTCATTCTATAATCTCCTAATCATGGACAAAAAAGCCATGGGTTTTTGGTTGAGAGAAGCATAAGCAAACTGTAAACTACAAGGCAAGCAAAAACGTTACTTTCTTTGTTAAAAACTGAGAAAAGCGTTTTAATTATCCTATTTTATCTTATAGAAGTGATTTATCAACTATGAAGCCGAATGATGTTGTTTCATCCCTGCCAAATAACCCGACAACTCAAAATCAATCTGTCGATGCTGCGCAGCAAGAACAACAGCCTGGCTTAGACTTTGTACGCCAAGTAATTACTGACGATCTAGCAGCAGGCCGTACACAACAAGTGGTGACACGTTTCCCGCCAGAACCAAATGGTTATTTGCATATTGGTCACGTAAAAGCCATTTGTCTGAATTTTGGGATTGCCCAAGAATTTGATGGCGTATGTAACCTGCGTTTTGACGATACCAATCCAGATGCAGAAGAACAAGAATATGTAGATGGTATTGCCAACGACGTAAAATGGTTAGGTTTTAACTGGGATGGTGAACCTCGCTACGCATCAAGCTATTTTGATCAACTGTACACATGGGCAGTACAATTGATTGAACAAGGCGATGCTTATGTCGATTTGCAAACTCCTGAAGAAATTAAACTCAACCGCGGTAATTTCGTAGAACCAGGTAAAAACTCACCCTATCGTGATGCTTCAGTGGAAGAAAATCTGGCGCGTTTTGAACAAATGCGTAATGGTGAACTTGGCGAAGGACAAGCGGTACTACGTGCCAAAATTGATATGGCATCTCCAAACGTGCATATGCGTGATCCGATTTTGTACCGTGTACTTCATTCTGAACACCATCAAACAGGTGATAAATGGAAAATGTACCCAATGTACGATTACGCACATCCATTATCAGATGCGATTGAAGGCATTACCCACTCACTGTGTACTTTGGAATTTCAGGATCACCGTCCGTTCTATGACTGGGTGGTTGAGAAAGTTAAATCGCCATCTGTTCCGCATCAGTATGAATCTAGCCGTTTAAATGTCGATTACACCATTACCTCTAAACGTAAACTGCGTAAATTGGTTGAAGGTGGTTTTGTCAATGGTTGGGACGATCCACGTATGCCAACCGTAGTCGGTATGCGCCGTCGTGGTTTCACACCTGAAGGTTTGCGCGATTTCTGTAAGCGTGTGGGTGTTTCTAAAGTGGATGGCAGTATTGTTGATGTTGCAATGCTTGAATACTGTATCCGTCAGTCTTTGGAAAATACCGCTGCGCGTGGTATGGCAGTGTTAAATCCACTGAAAGTGACGTTAACCAACTTGCCTGAAGATATGGACTTAACCCATGCACGTCATCCGAACGTAGATATGGGCGAACGTATTATTCCTTTATCTAAAGAAATTTATATCGATCGTAAAGACTTTGAAGAAGTACCGCCGAAGGGCTTTAAACGTTTGATTCCAGAAGGTGAAGTACGTTTACGTCATGCCTACGTGATTAAATGCGACGAAGTGATTAAAGATGCCAATGGTGAAGTGGTTGAACTGAAATGTTCAATTGATCCTGAAACTTTAGGTAAAAACCCTGAAGGTCGTAAAGTCAAAGGCGTGGTTCATTGGGTATCTGCAACCAAAGGTGTACCGGCTGAAGTCCGTGTTTATGATCGTTTGTTTACTGAAGCTGCTCCTGATGCAGATGATGACTTCCTTGCGCACTTAAACCCAGAGTCTTTAACTGTACTTCAAGCAATTATTGAACCTGCTTTGGCACAGGCTCAACCTGAAGATCGTTTCCAGTTTGAACGTGAAGGTTATTTCGTGGCAGATCAATATGATCACACAAGTGATAAACCGGTGTTTAACCGTATTTTGGATTTAAAAGATAGCTTTAAGCCTAAGCAAGGATAAGCAAAGCATCGCCTTTGCCCGAGCGCAAGAGATGAAGCTGTGCTTCATCTGTGATACAGGTGAAAAGTAATCGAAATAAATGTTCCAAAAAAAGCTCAACTTCGGTTGGGCTTTTTTGTTTGACAAAGCCAGTTTTGAGCAAGTCATCTTTATTGTGTGATTTTATTTATATTCATTGATTAGCTACATCTATTAGCATAAAAATAATACTCAATAAGAAAGCAATTATGCTATCACTATAAGAAAAAGCTGAGGGTAATAAAAATGAGCGTCGTTATAGAAACCCAGATGTTAATTCGAAAACCGGTTGCAGAGGTATTTAATGCCTTTATTGATCCTGAAATCACCAGCAAGTTTTGGTTTACTTCCTCGACTGGACCATTAATAGAGAATAAAACCGTAGACTGGTACTGGGAAAAATATGAAATAACCACCAGTATTTATGTAGAGCAGCTGATTAATAATGAACTGATCCAGTTCACTTGGGGGGACCCCAAGAGCACGGTAGATCTCATTTTTGAGAAAATTTCCGACTATGAAACTTATCTAAGAATCCGCAATTATGATATTACGCTAGAAGGATCAGAGCTGATTAAATTTGTGATTGATCATACCCGTGATTTCACTACTGTTCTGAATGGCTGCAAAGCCTATTTGGAATATGGCGCACAGTTAAATTTAGTCAATGATAGGTTGCCGCCATTTGTTTAAATGGCTTATTTGAAAAAAATTATAGGCCTTATTAAGTCAATAAAATAACTGACATTAAAAATTGAAAAGTGGATATTTTATTTAAAAGTCAACTGGTTGCTTGAAAGCCGGTGAGCAGAAAAATCCGAGATTTCTTTTCGAATATCCCCTGAAAGTGGGTTTTTTATCTCATAAAAATTCTAATTTTATAGAACAGCGATCACTGATTTTTTTGATTTTGCTCTTTTAATAACAAATAATGTGACATACGTTTTTTTGCTTTATCACGTAATTTTTTCTTGATGTATAACACTAGAGCAAAACAGGTTGTGGTGATGGTCAGCAACATGCTGTTCATATAACTCATGATGGAACTGACGTAACCAATCGTGGTCAGGCGGTTCATCATGCGCATGACTTGTGGACTACTTTCAACACCGGTAATGGCCCAAGTGCACAGATGTTCACAGTTATTAATAATCAGATGATAGTTGTTTTCGTTCATTCGTGAACGCATACGCCGTATGACTTTACGACCCGTAAATTTAGGATTGTTGTAGTGTTGAACAATAATGGTTTTGCCGAAACTGAATTTTTCTATTGATGTTATCTCAATCGGACGTTTTTTGAATAAATGAGCAAAACCCGAGTAATGAATCACCCGGCCACGCCCTGCATAAATGCCATGATGGGAATAGCCTAAGTGTTTAACGATAAGATGTGTCCCTAAAGGAAATCGGATTTTCTGCTGTCGCATCCCAAACTTAATCAATAAAGTTACACATGTATTTTGTTGACGTAGTTTACTGCTTCTTTATCAAAGAATCGACTATTTCACTAAGCTTAATGACTATTTTATAAAAACTACATCATTGTATAAAATTTTCAGCCTATGCTTAAGTCGTTGGAGGGAAGATAAAAATGAAGAATCAATTTTTCTTAAAATATGCCATCATTTTCGTTTTAAATTTGGCCTCAGTAAGCTATGCAGAAGTTTACTCAGAACATTGGCAAAGGGATGCTTTTAAGGTAGATGTGGTAAAGATCACGAAGCCTCAAAACTTACGTTTATTCTTAAAAGATGCTAAAATAAATCAACCGCTGCATAAATTTGATGCCGTTCAGAAGCAATTAAAGTCCTGTGAAAAGTTATTCATTGCAATGAATGCAGGGATGTATCATTCAGATTATTCTGCAGTCGGTTTATACATAGAATCATCACAACAAAAGCAAAAATTAAACACGGTAAAACAAGGCTTCGGCAATTTTCATATTCAGCCGAATGGTGTGCTGGCTTGGAATCAAAATAAAAGCCTGATTACCACCACAGATGATTACTCTAAGATAAAGTTTAATGCAGATTATGCGACGCAATCAGGGCCAATGCTGGTGATTAATGGGAAAATAAACCCGCAATTTTTAGAGCATTCCGACTCATTTAAAATTCGTAATGGTGTGGGGATTAAAGATCAAACCCTCTATTTTGTAATTAGTCATACTGCTGTGAATTTTTATCAATTTGCACAATTTTTTAAACAAGAATTAAAAGTGCAGAATGCGTTGTATCTGGATGGCTCGATTTCAAGTGCATATATACCGCAATTAAAACGTGCGGATTCAAATTTTAATCTTGGACCTATGATTGCTTATATTGATGAGCAGAACTGTCAAAAAGACTAAGGTGTTGAGTCTTAAAATTATCTGTCTATGTACTTTATTGTTTTAACTTTTTTATCATGATTCATTTATTTGGAATAATTTGAAGCACGTTTTTATTTTGTAAATTTTTTATCTAGAACGAGATATAAATCAATATTCCACTTTTAACTGAATGAGATCATTCATAAGTTAAAAATGATATCCAATTTTTAAACCATAGCCTATGGCATGATTGTCCTCGAATTCACCCACTTTTGAAGCTTCTGAAACGCCTGGAAGGGGTAAATAATACGTTCCATCCTGTGTCGTTACATCTCCCAACCAAAAGTATTTAACGCTGCCTGAAATAAAGTAATTGGGTTCGGGATTGTATTGCATTGCTAAGCCCATTCCCCAATAGCCTTTGGTTGGATTTAGGATTGATGCCGGATCACCTGTACCAGAATCCCAGCCGATATCAAAAGCGCTAGACCATTGTGGCGTCCATTTTTTTGCCACACCTACAGTCGCGCTCCACTGATTTTTTTGATAGTCATCCAGATTGAATCCACCAGTATAAGTTCCACTACTTAGTGTAGTCGTTGCTCGTTCGGATAATGCACCGAATTGGGTTGGACGGATCACAAAATCTTTCCAGTTGACCCAACGTATATTGGAGTAAAGCAAAGTACTGACGGTAATCGCCGTTTGAAAATCGAGATTGACAGACTGTGGTGTGGAAATTTTAGTTTTAGTTTCACCAACCAAAAGCAGAGGTATTCCTAACACATTTTCGGTGACATTGATTTTGTGATCAATTTTGGAGTGATAGGTCAATGCGGCTTTAAATGCAATGTCAGGCAGTTGGTAAGCGAAACCAGCCAGCCAGCCGATAGCAGCATCTTCCTTAAAAATAGCGTTATAGCCATTAAGGTCTGCATAAACCAATCCGCGTAAAGAAACATGACCTTTAATAGTTTGAAAGGCGGGTCCTGCATAGAGATTAAAGTTTTTGAAGGGTTGATAGCCTAAAATTAGACTGAGATTTTGGGTATCCACATTGATTTGTGTACCTTGCCTACTGAGTGCCGGATCAGAGAAACTGCCATTGTCCTTGAGTGGATATTGCAGGTCTGAGCCAAATGGCTGATCGTAAAGGATGCCGAAAGAGAGTTCTGGTTTTAATTGAAGTTTCAGAGCGGCACTATAATATTGGAAATTCTTGCTAATATTATCTGTTGAATAGTCATTAACACCTGAATTGACCAAGTCTGGACGTGTACCTAGAGTGTGCCCTGACACTTCGGGATCAGCAGCGCTAATGGAGGCTTCAAAATAATGCCCGGCTTCGAGAAAAGGCAACAAGGATTGGCCTGATTGATCCATTGCTGCGGCCATGCTATGACTTGATATAAGGCTGCATAATATTGCCAGTCTAGGATAATACCGTTCCATATATTTTCCTTTTAATTAGACTAATTTTTATTCTTAAGCCATGCTTATTTTATTTTTTAAAATATTTCACTTATGAGTAAAGCACTTTTAAATAGAGGGGAACAGAGATTTCTGGATGAATGAACAGAAGTATGTTTCGAAGTATTAAAATCTAAAAATAAACAGTTTTGACAGGTAAATAAAAAAGGCATTTAGTGAACTAAATGCCTTTTTGTCAGACTCTACTATTGGAGTGGTAGATGCTGTAATTCGTTTAACTCTTTACGGCTATAACCTCGTGAAGCTAGAACCTTTTTAATTCCAATGATGACATCTTCATCTGTCGCTTTTGCTAAAGCTTGGATCAGTTGTTCATTCGATTTACAAGAGCAATCATTTTCGACACACGAGATTTGATTCTTGTGTTCGTTTTGCTGTTGATTAGCAGAAAACAGCTTTTGCCAAAAACTCATAGAGCCTTCTTACGCAACTTAACATAGATCGAAATATATCCAATTTCCTGAATAATACAAGCCTATGTCAGTGATAAAAGCAGCATTTGAACTTTAAATTTTCCGATGATAGGTAGCAAGTTTAACGATATTATGAGATTTACTATTCAGAATTGTTTATAAATGATTAATTTTCAATGAAATAAAAATGAAGCTCAACTGAGCTTCATTTAGATAACAACACATACAAACTTAACAATGACATAAATTGTTTAAATCTTTTCCAGTAGTACACCCGATTCTACATGGTGGGTATACGGGAACTGGTCAAACATCGCAAATTTGGTAATTTTATGCGTGGTTGATAAGGTCTTCAAGTTGTCTTCAAGTGTGTCAGGATTACATGAAATATAAATGATACGTTCAAAACGTTGGATCAGTTTTAAAGTTTCATCATCAATACCCGCACGCGGTGGATCAACAAACACAGTGTCGAAATCGTAGCTGGAGATATCAATCTCGGTTTCCTGCAAGCGGCGGAATTCACGTTCACCATTGTAGGCTTGGGTAAAATCTTCAGCCGATAAACGTGCGACTTGAATATTATCAATCTGGTTTTGTTCAATATTCCACTGTGCCGCATAAACAGATGACTTGGCTAATTCTGTCGCAAGCACGCGATTGAACTTGGTGGAAAGCGGTAGGGTGAAGTTACCATTACCACAATACAATTCGAGTAAGTCTTTATCGGACTGTTCAGCCGCATGACATGCCCATTCCAGCATCTTTTTGCAGACTTGCGCATTTGGCTGAGTAAAGCTGCTTTCGACTTGCTTGTATTTGTAAGTACGGTCAAACACTTGCAGTTCTTCAACCACAAATTCATCGCTTAATACCACTTTTTGACCGCGGCTACGACCAATCAATTTGATATTCAGTTTTTCAGCCAGTTGTTTGGCTAAGGCTTCCCATTCGGCATCCAGCGGACAACGATAAATCATTGACACCAGAATTTCGCCTTTTAAAGTCGCCAGAAAGTGAACTTCAAATAAGCGTTTAGACAAGACCGGATTGCTTTTCAGTTCTTGCAGCAAAATGGGCATTAGTTGATTAATGCTTTTATCTGCAATTGGAAATTCGTCAATGCGAATCACTTGTTTCTGGTTATCTTCACTGCGTTCAAACATCGCATAAAACATATCGTCGTCAGTATGCCAAATACGGAATTCTGCGCGCATACGGAAGTTTTGTTCAGGCGACTGAAATACTTCTAAAGAAGGGGGATTAAACTCGGCAAATTGAGCAGAAATACGTGCAATCTTGGCATCAAGTTGTAACTGATAAGCTGAAGTCATATGCAGTAAAAATCACAAACACATTAAAACAGGGATGGTAACAAAGTTTGCATAAGATGACTAAACTTATTGCCCCTTCAGCGCTAGAAATATCGTTTGTACAGAAATTTTAGGTCGATCTTTAGATTGTTTATTTAGAGCAACTCTATTTTGAGTAATCCTAAGCTCGCAGGATAAATGGAATAACGACTCGCTTAATTAGAAAGGGGGATTAAACATAAAAAGAAACCAAGCCAACCTGACCAGGGAGTGGTTGACTTGGTAAAGAGGAAAAACATCGAGCTATAGGATTAAGCGCTGTAGTTAAGTTTTTAAGATGAGCTTTAAGTTAAGGTCATCAGGCTGGCATTACCTCCTGCTGCTGCGGTATTGATACTGATGGCACGCTCAATGACTAATCGCTCTAATGGAATACGGTAATCAAGCGGTTCCAAATGGGTGATGCCGATAATGGCACCTTGGCGCGAGGCAATTAGAGTTTGCAACTTTTGCAGTTGAGCTTTTCTTCCGTGGTGGAGAACTGCATCAAAATCATCTGTTTCAATGCTTTGGATAACTGCAAAACAGTCTGCAATTTCTTTCGGCATTTTTGGCAGATACTTGAGCACAAAAGTATTTTCAGCCAGAACGACAGGCTGACTGCCGACTGCAAAAATTGCGCATAATTGCTGAATTTGATCCTGCTCTTGATCGGCCAAAGATAGCACCCGCTTTCTTGGTAGCACTACATATTGATTACTTTCACCGGTCGGTCCTTGTAACTCATAATGATGACCTGAACAAAAAGCAGGGCATGGAGTTAGTTTATATTGAGGGAAGTTCTTTTCAGCCCAAGTGTAAAATATCTCGTATAAAGGTTGATGTGCTGGCTGTGTTCCTTGAGCTTGAGTTGCAAATGGTTGGGCCAGTTTCTTGGCAGAGCAGTGCTGCATCAAACGATACAGATAAATCGGACCACCCGCTTTAGGCCCGGTACCTGACAAGCCTTCACCACCAAAAGGCTGTACCCCGACTACAGCACCAACAATATTGCGATTAATATATAGGTTGCCGACTTCTGCATGTGCAATCACTGTTTGAATGGTTTCATCGATACGGGTATGTAGTCCCATGGTGAGGCCATAACCTTTGGCATTAATCTGTTCAAGTAACTGTTCCAATTGTCCGTATTTATAACGAATCACATGCAAGACTGGACCAAAAACTTCACGTTGCAAATCATCCAGATTAGGCAACTCAATCAGGGTCGGTGGAATAAAAGTACCTTGTGTTAAAGATTGATCTGGTGCCGCATTCAACATCAGCTGATGAACGGGATGGCCTTTACTGCGCATTTGATCAATATGTTTTTGAATATTGTTTTGCGCCTCAACATCAATTACTGGCCCAATATCAGTTTTCAATAAAAATGGATTACCAACTCGCAGTTGTTGCATCGCACCTTTCAGCATATTGATGACACTATCTGCATTGTCTTCTTGAACGCAGAGTACACGTAAAGCTGAACAGCGTTGACCGGCACTGTCATAAGCTGAGCTTACAACATCTAAAATGACCTGTTCGGTTAATGCGGACGAGTCCACAATCATGGCATTTTGCCCCCCAGTTTCCGCAATTAAAGGAATAGGCTGACCAGAATTACTCAGTCTTTGGGCAAGAGTTTTTTGCAAAATTTTGGCAACTTCAGTTGAACCGGTAAACATGATGCCTTGAATGCGAGCATCCCCACTTAATTGCGCACCGACTGTTTCACCTTGTCCCGGAAGAAGTTGCACCACATCTTGAGGAATACCGGCTTGCCATAAGATTTGAATGGCTTGCGCGGCAATCAGAGGAGTCTGTTCAGCCGGTTTTGCAAGTACAGTATTTCCGGCAACCAACGCTGCTGCAATCTGTCCTGTGAAAATAGCCAAGGGGAAATTCCACGGGCTAATACATAACACCGTACCCAATGGTTGAATAACCGTGTCTTGATCCAGATCGATTATTTGAGCGGCGTAATAACGCAGGAAGTCTACAGCTTCACGTACTTCTGATATCGCATTGGCATAGGTTTTACCACTTTCACGGCACAGTAAAATCATTAATTCTTGCATGCGTGATTGCATGATATCCGCAGCGCGTTGAAGGTAAGCTGCACGTGCATTTTTCGGTGTATTGCTCCATTCAGCTTGGGCATTGACGGCATTTTCAAGTGCTAGCTTCACTTGCTCAAGGGTTGCTTCCTGTACATGACCGACGATATCTAAATGATTGGCAGGATTTAAAATAGCTAGGTTGTGAGAGATTCTATCATTAGTGCTATTTTCAATAGCCAGGTTTTTACCTAAAGCTTGAGCTTGCCATTGCTGCTGACTGAAATTTTGCGCTGTTTGATTCAGTCGCATTAACTCATGATCATTGGCTAAATCTAAACCGGCTGAATTCGGACGAATATCGCCGTATAAATCGGGCGCTAAGGGAATAGCAGGGTGCTTCTGACCCATTTGTGATTCTTTGGCTGCATTTTTTAGAATTTCTGAATGTGGATTTTCAATCAGTTCATCAATCTTTAAAGTTTTATCTGCAATACGATTCACAAAAGAGGTATTGGCACCGTTTTCCAGTAAACGTCGCACCAGATAAGCCAGTAAAGTTTCATGATTTCCGACTGGCGCATAGATACGGCACGGCACACCGAGTTTATTATCTTTTTTATTGCCCACCACCTGTTCATACAGGGGTTCGCCCATGCCATGCAAACACTGGAACTCATATTGACCGGTGTAGTATTGCTCTGGATTAGCCAAATGGTAAATGGTCGCAAGTGTTTGGGCATTATGCGTCGCAAACTGTGGGTAAATCTGTTGTGGTGCTGCTAAGAGTTTTTTTGCACAGGCAATATAAGATAAATCAGTATGCACTTTACGGGTAAATACCGGATAGTCGGTCATGCCATCAATTTGAGCTTTCTTGATTTCGCTATCCCAGTACGCGCCTTTGACCAGACGAATCATCAAGCGTTTTTGACTGCGTTTTGCTAAGTCCACCACATAGTCAACCACGTAGAAACAGCGTTTTTGATAAGCTTGAATTACAAAGCCAATGCCTTTCCAGTCGGCAAGGCTAGGCTCAAAACACAGACGTTCTAGTAATTCTAAAGATATTTCCAGACGTTCAGATTCTTCAGCATCAATATTCAGTCCGATATTGTATTGTTTCGCCAGTTCAGCCAATTGCAGAATTTTTGGATACAGCTCGTCATGCACACGGTCAATCTGCGCACGTTGATAGCGTGGATGCAGGGCAGAAAGCTTAATCGAGATACCCGGGCCGTCATAAACATCTTTGTCTTGTGAAGCTTGACCGATGGCATGGATGGCATTGCTATAATCTTGATAATAACGTTCAGCATCATATTCTGTGAGTGCTGCTTCACCGAGCATGTCGTAAGAGTAACGGAAGCCCTTATCTTCTAAAGGTTCTGCATGTTCTAGCGCTTCTTGAATGGTTTCGCCAGTGACAAACTGTTCTCCCATCATCCGCATTGCCACATCCACGGCTTTACGGATAATACCCCGACCACTACGAGCTAAAAGACCAGTGAGTACGCCAGACAAGCTATTTTGCTTTGGTGTTTCCATCAGTTTGCCGGTCAGCATTAAGCCCCATGCAGCGGCATTGACAAACATCAGGCTGCTTTGCCCGACATGTTCTTTCCAGTTGCCCTGATTAATTTTGTCACGAATCAATAAATCACGTGTCGCACTGTCCGGAATACGAAGCAATGCTTCCGCCAGACACATCAGTGCAATGCCTTCTTGAGAAGACAATGAAAATTCTTGCAATAAACCTTGCACAATTCCAGCTTTACCGGCAGAGCTTTTACGCTCACGCAGGGTATGCGCAAGATTGAAAGCCAAGTCGTAAATACGCTGATTCAGCTGTTCAGAAATTTGGCTATGTTCAAGTAAATGTTTAACACATTCGGGTTCAGCACGACGCCAAGCAGTGTTTATTTCAACTTCATAATCATTCTTTTCTTTGAATTCAGTAATATATTCAAAGTGAGGTTTTGCTTGGTCGAAGTGAGTGTCTGTGTCCATCATATTCATGCCAACGTCCTGTGACTGCCAATATTTTTGTTGAGTGAAATACCTTATATAATTTATGATTACAGAAAGAACGCCGAATAACTCACTATAATTTTTATTCATTTTAGAGAATAATTCAGATGACCAGCCCGATTTTTACATTGGACAGAACAGATATCAAAATTTTAGATATTCTGCAAAATGATGGACGAATTTCAAATATAAAATTGGCGGAAGCTGTGAATTTATCAGCCACTGCAGCTTTGGCCCGTGTACAGAAATTAGTGAAAGATGGTTTTATTTTAGGCTATGAAGCCAAGCTGAATCCTGACATGCTGAATGCCAGTTTTGTGGTGTTTGTGGAAATTTTACTGGATAAAACCACACCTAATGTCTTGGATGAATTTTCAGATGCGGTAATGCAATATCCTGAAATTGTGGAATGTCATATGATTAGTGGCGGTTTTGATTTTGTGGTGAAAATCCGCTGCGCCAACATGGAAGAATTCCGCAAGATTTCAGGGCAAGTGCTGTGGCAACTTCCGGGGGTAAAAGAAACCCGAAGTTATCCGGTGATGGAAGTGATTAAAGAAAGTTCCAAGATTCATCTGAAAACCAAAATGCAAAAATAGAATTAATAAAAGGGGCGTCAGCCCCTGATATCGCATTCAAATTTCGATACACCTCATCCGAACGTTATAATGAATTTTCAGGTTGAGCTGGTATTCCATTTTTTAATTCAGCCATTTCTTTTTTATACAATTCATCTGCCTGTTCAAAACGTTGCATCACTTCTTGAGACGGTGCTTTTTCGAGCAAGCTCACTACGACAATGCTGAAGAATGACAGAATGAAACCGGGAATAATTTCATACAGTCCCGTACTCGCCATAGTGTTCTTCCACAAAATAACCGTCACAGCACCGACGATAATGCCCATGATTGCGCTGTTTAAGGTCATGCGTTTCCAGAACAAGGACAAGATAATCAGCGGGCCAAAAGCAGCACCAAAACCTGCCCAGGCATAGGCAACCAGACCTAAAACTTTACTACTTGGATTGCTGGCAAGGCCAATCGCTAGCACTGCAATGGCTAACACCATGAAGCGTCCAACCCAGACCAATTCCTTTTGCGAGGCATTTTTACGCAGGAAGGATTTATATAAATCTTCAGTTAAGGTGCTTGAACAGACCAAAAGCTGACAGCTAAGGGTACTCATCACAGCAGCTAAAATGGCAGCCAAAATAATCCCTGCAATCCATGGATTAAACAGAATTTTGGTCAGCTCCATAAAAATGGTTTCAGGATTTTGTGATACCACGGTTGCAAGTTCTGGGTGATACTGGAAGTAGGCAATGCCAATGAAACCAGCACCCACAGCACCACCTAAACATAGAATCATCCAGCTCATACCAATACGACGTGCCGCTGGAATGGTTTTAACCGAGTCTGCTGCCATAAAACGAACCAGAATATGTGGCTGACCAAAATAGCCTAAGCCCCATGCAAGGGAAGATAAAATTGCAACCGTACTTAAACCTGAAAGCATATTGGTGGCATGAGGACGAGCAGTTTCAATCACGGTTGCCAAATGTTGACTATGATCACCGAGTGCGAGGTAAGCCATAATTGGAGTAAGAATCAAGGCAAAAATCATCAATCCGGCTTGGAAAGTATCGGTCCAACTAATGGCCAGAAAGCCGCCAATACAGACATAGCTAATGGTTGCAATTGCGCTGATCCAAAGGGCAGTAGTGTAAGACATACCGAAAATACTTTCAAATAATCGGGCGCCCGCAACCATGCCAGAAGCACAATAAATCGAAAAAAACACCAGAATCACTAAAGCTGAAATAATCCGTAGCACACGTTTTCGGTCGCCAAAACGACTGGTGAAATAATCAGGCAGGGTTAATGCATTATTTTGCACTTCGGTATGCACACGCAGTCGCCCTGCGACCAACAGCCAATTCAGCCATGCACCCATAATCAGTCCAATGGCAATCCACGCTTCTGATAAGCCTGACAGATAAATTGCGCCGGGCAGCCCCATCAACAACCATCCACTCATATCCGATGCACCTGCTGAAAGTGCGGTGACCACACTACCTAGACTCCGTCCACCGAGAATATAATCTGAAAAATCGGTCGTTGCCTTATAGGCATATAGTCCTATACCGACCATGGCGAGGATATAAAAAATAAATGTGATTAATGTCGGGTTCAGTTGACTCATGTGCTCATCCTTCTGTCCTTATGGATACATCTGTCCAAGATGAATTTTTATACATATTCAGTAAGGCGGTGATTCAAACATAAAATTGAAATTACGTTCTGTAACATTTCGAAGGGATTTAATAGCATGTTGTGTAGCGGAATGTATTTTTAGATACAATTGATAAAAATATAATAAAATTAATCAGTTATAAATTTGGTGCTTAATGTCATTTATATGGACAGCATACAGGCTTAGTGTGAATTGAAAATCACTCTAAAAAGATTTTTGAATTTAATTTTTTGATCAGAAAAATTGAAAGCAGAAAGGTAGTTACAAGTGCTTACAATAGCTACAAAGCTGCTGTAATTGGTTATAGAGCATTGCCAAATAAATATCTTTTTACAATATTCAAAATAGAGCAAAGGTTTAATATTTTTCAATTGCACAATTCTAGTGCATAAATGTGAGTATATTAAAAGTGTCTACGGTTCAACTCGATAATACAAGAATAGAGCGTGATTTGTTGGGAGCAAAGGAAGTTCCGGCAGCATGTTATTACGGTATTCATACCTTACGAGCTTTAGAGAATTTTCAAATCTCTAATCAGAAAGTCGGAAATCATCATCATTTTATTCGTGCTTTGGCCCAAGTCAAAAAGGCTTCAGCACAGACCAATTTAAAATTTAGCAAAATTTCTGAACAAGTCAGTCAGGTGATTCAGCGGGCGTGTAATGAATTAATCGAATCTCCAGAGAAATGGAGTCATGCTTTTCCTTTGGATGTTTATCAAGGTGGAGCAGGAACATCAATTAATATGAATACCAATGAGGTATTGGCCAATATTGCATTAGAGCATTTAGGTTTTCATAAGGGGCAATATGAACATATTCACCCCAATGATCATGTGAATAAATCCCAATCAACCAATGATGTCTATCCCACGGCTTTGCGTTTAGCGACGTATTATAGTCTGGATGATTTATTACTTCAGATTCAAAAATTAGTTGATACGCTGCATATAAAGGTTGCAGAGTTTCAGTTTGTTTTAAAAATGGGGCGTACCCAATTACAAGATGCGGTTCCGATGACCTTAGGACAAGAGTTTCGTGCTTTTGCAACTTTGTTAAAAGAAGATATACGACTGATTCAACGGACACGTGAACTTTTACTGGAAGTGAATTTGGGTGCAACAGCCATTGGTACAGGGGTTAATACACCTCAAGGCTATGCGCATGAAGCCATTCAATCTTTAAATAAAATTACCGGCCTGAATTTAATTGGTGCGGAAGACTATGTTGAAGCCACCAGCGATTGTGGTGTATTTATTATTTTATCTAGTACGCTTAAACGCCTTGCCGTTAAACTTTCAAAAATCTGTAATGACTTGCGCTTATTGAGTTCAGGTCCACGTACCGGTTTGGGTGAAATTCGCTTACCTGAATTACAAGCCGGCTCATCGATTATGCCTGCCAAAATCAATCCCGTGATTCCTGAAGTGGTTAATCAGATTGCTTATAGAGTGATTGGTAATGATTTAACCGTGACCATGGCCGCAGAAGCTGGACAATTACAGTTAAATGTGATGGAACCTGTCATAGCGATTGCAATTAATGAATCGATTGAATTGTTAACCCAAGCCATTTCGAGTTTGGATAGTAAATGTATTCAAGGCATTCAAGCCAATGAACAAGTGTGCTACGACGCTGTGATGCGAAGTGTTGGCATTGTAACTTTGCTCGATCCAATTTTGGGTCATGCCAAATGTGATGAAATTGGCAAGCAATGTATTGCTGAAAACAAAACCATTCAACAGATTGTCTTGGAACAGGAATTACTGACTCAAGAACAGTTAGATGAAATATTTGCCTTTAGCAATCTGGTTTCAGAAGTGACAGCACAACATGAGCTATTGGCACAAGTGAGTTAACTCGGTTTGTGCAAAACTTTAATTGTCACGGTGTTGAAAGGGTAGCAGTTTAAGCTGCTGCCTTTTTTATGAAAAATAGTGCTGGAGATAAAGCAGCTGAGGGTTAAAATAGTCAGGATTTTTAATAATTGTAATGCTTATGTTAAATAAACTTGCTGGACTATTTACAAGTTCAAGACTGTTTAAAAGTTCCAAGCCATCTCCTGAACAACTTTTTCTTCAAGAAAATAATATCCAATTCCATCAAGAACAGGGCTATATCGTCGATGGTATTGTGCTCAATGAATGGTCTGAACGTTTATCTTATTTCTCCAATCGAAAATTAAACAAATTTGATGATTTAAAAGAATTGTATTTCACTTCTATGATTATCAATGAAAAAATTGATCTGGAAATTGCCAGTCAACGTTTTGTAGCGCGTTTAGGCAACACTGAAGAAAATTTGTTGCAGTTGAAGCAAATCATTAAAAAGCTGAATGACTATTATCGCAATTTCTTACGCGAAAAATAATTGGAAAACAGGCTTTGAAGACATGACATCTAAAAGGATTTAGATGGAAAAATCGGTCGCATATAAAAATAACTCAACCGAGAAAAAACCCATGCTAATATACTGCTCATGTCATTTAGACCAAAAGCTATATACATGTTCCAACAAGAAATTTCCCAATTAAATCTGCAGCAATTAAAAGCAGGCGAAAAACGCTGGGTCGGTAATTTACAAGGCTCATCTGCATCTTTATTGTTCAAAGAAATTGCGACGCAAAATAAGCAGTTATTCATTGTGGTTGCCAGAAATAATCAGCATTTGGGACAGTTGGAAAGTGAATTAGAATTTTACGGGATAAAATCGACCATTTTCCCTGATTGGGAAATTCTTCCTTATGACCGATTATCTCCGCATCAGGATATCGTGTCAGAACGTCTTTCAATTTTATCGAATATGCCGCAGCAAGGCGTGTTACTTTTATCTGCCTCAACGCTAGTGCAGCGTGTCGCACCCACTTCATGGGTGTTGGGTGAACATTTCGATATCAAAGTTGGACAAAAGTTTGAATTAGAACAACAAAAACTGCGTTTGATCCAAGCCGGCTATCATTTGGTTGATACCGTTTATGATCATGGTGAGTTTGCGGTGCGCGGCAGCATTATGGATATTTACGCGTCTGGGCAAAATTCGCCTATACGCATTGATTTGTTTGATGATGAAATTGAGAGCTTAAAATTCTTTGATCCTGAAACGCAAAGAACCACTCAAAATTTACAACAGTTTTCGGTATTGCCGGCCAAAGAATTTCCACTCAAAGAAGGGCGTACGACTTTTCGTGACCGTTATGCAGAAAGTTTTCCGAGTGCTAATCCCAAGAAAAATCCAGTTTATCAAGATGTTTTAGAGGGTATTGCTTCTCCGGGGCTGGAGTTTTATTTCCCGTTATTCTTTAGCAAAGAAGCAATGGAAACACAAAGTACTTTGATGGCGTACTTACCACGGAATGGCATTGTCATTACAGATAAGCATCTAGATGAAGACTTAACCAGTTTTTGGAAAGATGTGGTTCGACGCTATGAAGACCGTCGCCATAATGTTGATCATCCCATTTTGTCGCCAGAAGAAATATTCCTGCAACCGAATCAGGTTTTGGAACAACTGAATCACTTTGCCAGAATCATTGCCTCACCAGAAGAATTTGTAGAAAAGACAGGTGTCCTTAATCTCAATACGGAATTGCCACCCCGTTTACCCGTTGATCCCAAACAAGAAAAGCCTTTTTCGGCTGTTAAAAAGTATATTGATGCTGCAAATCATCAGGTACTGTTAGTCGCTGAAAGTGCAGGTCGCCGTGAAACCTTAAAGGATGCTTTGCGTCCTACCTTGGGTGATATTCCCAGTGTTGAAAATTTTGCAGAATTTAGAAAATCATTACATGCGATAGCGATTACCAGTGCGCCACTTGATCGTGGTTTGGTGATTCCGAATCACCTTACCGTGATTTCTGAAAATCAGCTCTATGAACATCGCGTAGTGCAGCGCCGTCGTAAACGCCAGCAAGAAGTTTCAGAAGAATTCCTGATCCGGAGTTTAACCGAGCTGAGTATTGGCGCGCCTGTGGTGCATATTGATTATGGCGTGGGGCGTTATGCCGGTTTGGTCACTTTAAGTATTGATGATCAGGATCATGAATTTTTACAGCTGGATTATGCCGATGCTGCCAAAGTTTATGTTCCTGTCACCAACCTACATTTAATCAGCCGCTATAGTGGTGGCGATCCTGATTTAGCACCATTACATAAATTAGGCACTGATGCCTGGAGCAAGGCAAAACGTAAAGCCTTGGAGCAGATTCATGATGTAGCCGCTGAACTGTTGCATATTCAGGCACGTCGTCAGGCAAAACCCGGGTTTAGTTTTGAACTGGAGCAAAGTCCCTATATGCAATTTGCCAGTGGCTTTGCCTATGAAGAAACCTTAGATCAGGCCAATGCGATTGAAGCGACCTTGCATGATATGCAACTTGCAAAACCGATGGATCGACTTGTTTGTGGTGATGTTGGTTTTGGTAAGACCGAAGTCGCGATGCGTGCAGCATTTTTAGCAGTACAAAACAATAAGCAAGTCGCGGTTTTAGTGCCGACGACCTTGCTTGCACAACAGCATTATGAATCCTTTAAAGACCGTTTTGCTGACTGGCCGATTCGGATTGAAGTGCTTTCTCGTTTTGGTTCAAATAAAACCCATCTGAAAATTACCGAAGATTTAGCCAACGGTAAAGTCGATATTGTGATTGGAACACATAAAATTCTGCAGGAAAGTATCCAGTTTAAAAACCTGGGTTTGATGATTGTCGATGAAGAGCATCGCTTTGGGGTGCGAGATAAAGAACGTATCAAAGCTATGCGTGCCGATGTCGATATGCTGACCCTGACGGCAACGCCTATTCCGCGTACCTTAAATATGGCTTTTAGCGGGATGCGTGACTTATCGATTATTGCCACACCTCCAGCACGTCGTTTGGCAGTCAAAACCTTTGTGCAAGAACACACCAGTGAATCCATTAAAGAAGCCATTCTGCGTGAATTACTTCGTGGTGGGCAGGTTTACTTTTTACATAATGAAGTCGATAGTATTGAACGTGCCGCAGCCAGTATTCGCGAGTTGGTTCCGGAAGCACGGGTAGCGGTTGCACACGGTCAAATGCGCGAGCGTGAACTGGAGCAGGTGATGCAGCAGTTCTATCATAAAGAATACAATGTCTTGGTGTGTTCAACCATTATTGAAACTGGGATTGATGTTCCAAATGCCAACACCATTTTGATTGAACGTGCCGACAAACTGGGTCTTGCACAGTTACATCAATTACGCGGTCGTGTCGGACGTTCACACCATCAAGCCTATGCCTATTTGCTTGTGCCTTCAATTAAGGGCTTAAAAGGCGATGCTGAAAAACGTCTGGATGCGATTCAGCGTGCATCGAATTTAGGGGCCGGTTTTATGCTTGCAACTGAGGATTTGGAAATTCGTGGTGCAGGTGAGCTCTTAGGTGAGCAACAAAGTGGTTCTATGCACGCGATCGGTTATAGCCTGTATATGGAAATGCTTGAAAAAGCGACTAAAGCCATTCAAAAAGGCAAAACACCGAATTTCGATGCGCCATTGTCGTTAACAGCTGAAATTAACCTGCATATGCCGGCTTTGATTCCGGATGACTATTTAGGTGATGTACACCAACGTCTGATGTTCTATAAACGGATCAGTAACACCGACAGTCAAGAAAAACTCGATAATATCCGTATGGAATTGATTGACCGTTTTGGTGTGCCACCACAACCGGTGAAGCAATTATTTGCCGTGCATCAACTGCGCTTAAAAGCAGAGCAGTTGGGGATTACCAAGGTTGATATTAGTGCAAATGGCGGTCATATTGAATTTTCACCAGATACCCCGGTTCAAGCCATGAGCATTATTCAAATGATGCAAAAACATCCGACTTTTTTCCGTATGGATGGTGGTCAACGTTTAAAAATCATGGTGATGCTGGAAGATTATCAAAAAAGAATTCAGTTTATTTCCGATTTGCTGGCGAGTTTGCTAAAAGAAATTCACTGATCAGAAAGTGGGTGCATAAATAATATGCACTCACTGCTTAATCTGCTCATAATTTAAGATTTACTGAAAAGAAATACTTGAATTTTTAAGGGAATTTATTAAATTTATCTGCGCTTGAGTGTTCAATGCAAATAGTGGTTTATTTGTAATGAAACACATTGCATAGAATATTCACGTCTCATTGGATGTGATAGTATTAGCCATCATTCTAATTTTGCATAATTTATAAAGATATGTTTAGTTTGCATCCACAACTTGCTCAAGATACTTTTTTTGTAGGCGACTTTCCACTGTCAACATGTCGTTTAATGAATGATATGCAATTTCCGTGGCTCATATTAATTCCGCGTGTACCGGGTATTAGCGAATTATATGAATTAAGTCAGGCTGACCAAGAACAATTCCTCCGTGAATCTAGCTGGTTATCAAGCCAATTGGCGCGTGTATTCCGTGCAGACAAAATGAATGTTGCTGCTTTAGGAAATATGGTTCCACAATTGCATTTTCATCATGTCGTGCGTTACCAAAATGACGTCGCTTGGCCAAAACCAGTTTGGGGAACGCCAGCTGTTCCTTATACCAATGAAGTCCTTGCACATATGCGTCAAACTTTAATGCTTGCGCTACGTGGTCAAGGTGATATGCCATTTGATTGGCGTATGGACTAATTCAAAGCGATTTAAAAAGCCAAACAGGGAATGTATGGTTTGAATACTGGGACCAGGAGCGATTGAGTGCCATTAGACGACTGGATTAGAAAAGAGCCGAGACAATTTGAATATTTTCATCGTTTGATGGGATATATCATGTTGTCTTTACTCATCATCGTCTATCATTACACTTCTTCTGATACGCAATATCAGATCTATGTCCCTTTATTCTTGTTGTTTGTCTTGCTGATTACCCCAAAGTTATCGAATGGGTTGCTGTACCGTTATAATTCAAAAACAAAACGCAGTCTGTTATTTCTTATTGATGTTGTTGCCATTTCAGTTATTTTATCCGCCATTCATTTAAACCTTGTGCTGACTTTTATTTCACTTTTTGCACTTCTGTATACTGCAATCAGTAATAAAATTTCATTTCTCATGGTGTCACTGGCGAGTTTGATTGGAATCGCAATTTTCTATCTGTGTAATATCTTTATTTTTGGATTTGGCGAATATTTTGAACAAACTACAGGCGAATTAACCGTCCTGGGCTTTATTTGTCTCATCACTTATTTTGGTGTGGGAAGTTTTTACCAGCGTAGTCAAATCCAGCATATTACCGATCGTAAAGCTTATTATTATGAGCAAATGAATCGTTATATGGAGTTTGCCAACCAGCTCAGCCGTTATGCACCGGTACAATTGTGGCAATCGATCATGAAAGGTGAGTCGGAAGCCAAAATTGAATACAAACGTAAGAAAATGACCATTTTCTTTTCAGATATTCAAGGTTTTACCGAGCTCTCCGAAACCCTTATTCCCGATGACTTGGCATTCTTACTCAATGACTATTTAAGCCATATGACAGAAATTGCGAAACAGTATGAAGCGACTGTCGATAAGTTTATGGGGGATGCAATTTTAATTTTCTTTGGTGATCCCATTTCTCAAGGTGTTGAACAAGATGCAAAAACTTGTTTAGACATGGCGATTGATATGCGTCAGCAAATGAAATTATTAAGAGAGCGATGGATTAAAATGGGCTATCCCGCTTTACATATTCGTATGGGGATCAGTACCGGATATTGTCACGTTGGGAATTATGGTGCGGCTCATCGTATGGCCTATACCATTGTTGGACGTGATGCAAATTTGGCAGCGCGTTTACAAAGTGCAGCAGAAGTTGATGAAATTTTAATCTCAGATGATACCTATAATTTAATTAAAAATGATTATTTGTGTGCACCTAAAGCACCGATTAAGCTTAAAGGTATTCAAGGTCCGGTGAATACATGGCAAGTGATGGAAAAATATACTTCACGTAAATCGGATTATCAGCGTTGGTTTGATTATGAGTATAAAGGCTTCCATTTATTGCTGAATCTGGATGAAGTTCAAAACTATGAATATCCAGAGCTGATCAATGTTTTGGAAAAAATGATTAAGCGCATACAAAAACAGCAAAAAATGACCAATTCTCAAGGTGTAGTAAAATTGAATCTAGCAGATGAAGTGATAGAAGATCAGAAAGATGAACAATATCATTAATATAAACAGTATCACTAAGCATCATTGCGATTAAATGAAATATAAAAAAACCACGCTTAGCGTGGTTTTTTTAATCCTGAATCAATTAATGATTTTCAGAAGCATGGTTAATGGTGTATTTCGGAATTTCAACTTCTAAATCTTCATCCACAATTTTAACCTGGCACGAAAGACGTGAGTCCGGTTCAAGACCCCAAGCACGATCGAGTAAATCGGCTTCGACGTCATTCATTTCTTCTAGGCTGTCAAAACCTTTGCGAACCACAACATGGCAAGTGGTGCATGCACAAGACATGTCACATGCATGCTCGATCTTGATACCATTTTTCAATAAGCTTTCACAAAGATTAGCATTCTGTTCAACTTCAAACTCAGCACCGTTCGGGCAAATTTGCGCATGTGGAAGAACTTTAATACGTGGCATAATTTTTACCTATTTATTCGGGTGAGTTTGACCAGTCATCAAGTTTAGTGCCTTTTAGGGCAGCATCAATATGTTGATTCATACGCGCAGCAGCAAAAGCGTCACTGTGTATTTTAAGCTGTTCTACAGCCTGTTCAATAGCTTTGATATCAGTCGTTTTAAGTTGAGCTTCAAGTTGAGCTTTAGCTTGATTTAAAGACTCTAACTGTTCGGCAGTTAATAGCTGAGCATCCACTTTAAGTGCCTGTTCTAGCGCTTCAAGTTCACGTTGTGCTTCAACTTTGGTTTCTTGCAAATGACGAAGATTTTTATCTTCTTCAGCAAATTTAAAACCTTCAATCAATAAGCGTTCAGTATCAGAATCGGATAAACCATAAGACGGTTTAATATCAATTTGAGCATGTACGCCCGAGGTGGTCTCTTTTGCTGAAACGGTCAGTAAGCTATCTGCATCGACCTGGAAGGTTACTTCAATGCGTGCCTGGCCAGCAGTCATGGGTGGAATGCCATGTAAAACAAAACGACCTAAACTACGACAGTGCTCAACCAGATCACGTTCACCTTGTACCACATGAATCAACATCGCAGTTTGACCATCTTGATAGGTGGTAAACTCTTGGCGGCGTGCTACAGGAATAGCGGTATTGCGTGAAATAAGACGCTCAACCAAGCCACCCATGGTCTCTAAACCTAAAGAGAGTGGAGTAACATCCAGCAGCAATGAGCCATCTGTATTGTTACCAATCAACTGATCTGCAGTAATGGCTGCACCAATCGCAACCACTTCATCTGGGTTAATTGTGCATAAAGGTTCTTGATTGAACACATCGCGAACAGCTTTTTGTACTGCATATGAACGGGTTGATCCACCGACAAGAACGACATTCTGTATATCATCAAGTTCAAGTTTGGCATCACGCATCACACGTTTACATACGCTAATGGTTTTATCTAAAGCAATTTTAATGATGTCTTCAAAGGTTGCACGATCTAAAGTTAAAACTTGATCTAGAGCTTGAAGTTCAACAGATTCTAAATCTGTTAATGTTTCTTTGGCGTTACGTGCAGCAACCATCAGATGTGCATGTTCTGCATCATCCAGGGTTTCAATATTAAGCTGTTTCTTCGCCCATTTCACAATCAAGCGGTCTAAGTCGTCACCACCGAGTGCAGTATGACCACCAGTCGCTAAAACTTCGAATACACCTTGGGTAAAACGCAAAATAGAAACGTCAAAAGTACCACCGCCTAAATCATAAATTACATAGTTACGGTCAGAAGCTAAATTGCTTTCTTGATCTAGACCGTAAGCGACCGCAGCAGCAGTCGGTTCATTTAGCAAGCGCAGAATATTTAAACCGGCCAATTGTGCTGCATCACGGGTTGCTTGACGTTGAGCTTCATCAAAATAGGCTGGCACAGTAATTACCGCGCCATTAATTGGATTTTTTAAACTTGCTTCAGCACGTTCTTTCAATTGTTTTAAAATTTCAGCAGAAATTTCAACAGGGGTTTTACGACCTTGACTGGTTTCAAAAGCTGGCATTTGGTGATCTTCACCCGCCAGTGTATACGGATGCTGGAATTTAATATCCGCTTTTGAACGACCCATAAAGCGCTTAACAGAAACAATGGTGTTTTTAGGATCGCTGGTCATGAAGGCTTTTGCTTCATCACCATATTGAGTTGCCTGATCAGCATAATGCACAATCGACGGGAGTAACACGCGACCTTGTTCATCGTTAAGAACTTTGGCTTTGCCTGATAAAACCGTAGCCACTAAAGAGTGTGTTGTACCTAAATCGATACCAATAGCAATACGGTGTTCGTGGGGCGCACTTGATTGACCAGGTTCTGCAATTTGCAAGAGAGCCATTGTGTTACATCCTTTGAACGTCTAAAAGTAAAAATAAATTAAAAATCATCGTCAAGATCGAAAGAATCATCATCTAAAAAGCGATCTTCAGCTTTGTCGATATCGGCCATGACTTTTTGGAAGAAGCGTAACTTACGCACTGTATCGCGCGCTTCAGCCCAATCTTCTTCAGTATAGTCAATTTTAAATTCACGAACCAAGCTGTCAATCCATTGCTGAACTTCTTGTTTAAGTGAAATCAAATCGTCGGCAGCATGGGCTTCATCCAGCTGTTCACGAATTTCTAGCGCAGATTGTAAAAATTCAAAATCACTGATGGATTGATCTAGAAGGTGATCTTGTTTTTTTAACGAAAGCAAATATCCCGCACGACTATCAACTTGAGATAAAACTTTAAACGCCTGATTGATTTCACTTGACTTGATCAGTGCCTGATCTTTGTCTTCAGCTTTATCGGGATGATATTGTTGCTGCAATTTTAAAAATTCATTTTTTAAAGCTGCTAAATCAATATCGAGTGCTGCAGGAAGATTGAACAACTCAAAATGATTCATGGGAGATTTGATCCGCGAAAGTTCTATAAAAATAACTGCAAATATAAATGTAATTAAAACAGTGTATTGTACACTGTTTTAATTTTTAAAAGAGGATGAAGGGGATTGATTAAACAGTGAAAGATTCACCGCAACCACATTCACCTTTTTTATTCGGGTTGTTAAATTCGAAGCCTTCGTTTAAGCCATTTTTCACATAGTCCATTTCTAAACCTTCTAGATAGACACTGCTTTTAGGATCAACGAAAACCTTAACACCAAACTGTTCAAAAATTTGATCATGGGTATCAATTTCATCAACGAATTCGAGTACATATGCCAAACCAGAACAGCCTGAAGTTTTCACGCCAACGCGAATGCCTTCACCCTTACCGCGATTTTTTAAGTAATTGCTGATATGAGTTGCAGCATTTTCAGTTAAATGAATCATGAAAACTCCGTTATTCCTTATTCAAAACTTAAAGCCATTAAGCTTTAGCTTTTTTGCTGCGGTAGTCTTCAACAGCAGCTTTAATTGCATCTTCAGCAAGTACAGAACAGTGTACTTTCACTGGAGGAAGCGCGAGTTCAGTTGCAATATCAATGTTTTTGATTGCTTGTGCTTGGTCTAAAGTTTTACCTTTAAGCCATTCAGTGACAAGCGAGCTTGAAGCAATAGCAGATCCACAACCATAAGTTTTGAAACGTGCCTGTTCAATCACACCGTTGTCATCCACTTGAATCTGAAGACGCATAACGTCACCACAAGCGGGTGCACCAACCATACCTGTACCAACATTTTCAGCGTTTTTATCTAAAACACCAACATTACGGGGGTTTTCGTAATGATCAATTACTTTTTCACTATAAGCCATGATGCGTCTCCAAACCTCGGGGTCAGCCTTGATAAGATTTAATATGGGGGCATCTTACTGAAATTCTATAAGATGCCAAGAATAAATTAGTGTTCAGCCCATTCGACTGTAGACAGATCAACACCATCTTTGTACATATCCCAAAGAGGAGAAAGATCACGTAATTTCTGTACAGCAGCTTTGGTTATTTCAAGTACATGGTCGATATCTTCTTCAGTGGTATATTTACCGAAGCTGAAACGAATCGAACTGTGCGCAAGCTCATCAGACAAACCTAATGCACGAAGTACATAAGAAGGCTCAAGTGTTGCAGAAGTACATGCAGAACCAGAAGATACAGCGGCATCTTTTAATGCCATCATCAATGATTCGCCTTCAACAAAGTTGAAGCTTACATTGAGGTAGTTTGCAACATTGTATTCAGGGTGGCCATTTAAGAACACTTGTTCTAAACCTTGTAAGCCATTCCAAAGTTTGTCACGTAATACACGAATGCGTTTTTGTTCAGATTCGAGGTTTTTACCGGCAAGTTCAAATGCTTCACCCATACCCACGATTTGGTGAGTTGCAAGTGTACCAGAGCGCATACCGCGTTCATGACCGCCACCATGCATTTGAGCTTTAAGACGAACACGTGGGCTACGACGTACGAACAGTGCGCCAATACCTTTAGGACCATAAATTTTATGAGCAGAGAAACTCATTAAATCAATTTTCATGGTTGAAAGGTCAATTTCAACTTTACCTGCAGCTTGAGCAGCATCGACGTGGAAATAGGTTTTATTTGCGCGTGTGATTTCACCAATTGCAGCAACATCTGTCACGGTACCAATTTCGTTGTTCACCATCATCAGTGAAACAAGAATGGTATCTGGACGAATCGCAGCTTTAACCATTTCAGGCGTAATTAAACCTGTTTTTGGCTCTGGCTCAAGATAGGTAATTTCAAAACCTTCTTCTTCGAGTTCACGGCAAGAATCTAAAATTGCTTTATGTTCAATTTTACTTGTAATGATGTGTTTGCCTTTAGAGGCATAGAATTGTGCAATACCTTTTAGTGCAAGGTTATCTGATTCAGTCGCGCCAGATGTCCACACGATTTCACGTGGATCTGCTTTAATTAAATTGGCAACTTGTTCACGTGCATATTCTACTTTTTCTTCTGCCTGCCACCCGTAAGCATGAGAACGAGATGCAGCATTACCGAAGGTACCATCGAATGTTAAGCATTCCATCATACGTTCTGCAACTTGAGGATCTACCGGAGTGGTTGCTGCATAATCAAGATAAATCGGACGTTTCATGTCAAATACCTGTAACCGATAAAAGGGCTGAATCAAAACTTGGTGAATTTTGGCGAATTGCAACGGTTTGTACGTTGTCACGTGCTACCAGATCAGCAAGCGTAATTTTTGCTAAATAATCGGCAATGTGGTGGGAGAGTTCTTGCCATAAATCATGAGTCAAGCACATTGCACCATTTTGGCAGTTGCCTTTATGGTCACAACGCGTTGCGTCAACTGTTTCGTTTACAGCTTCAATAATTTCTAGCACAGTGATTTCTTCAGCGCGACGAGCAAGATGATAGCCACCGTTGGCACCACGTACACTAGAAACTAAGCCGTGACGCTTTAATTTCGCAAATAACTGCTCCAGATAAGCAACAGAAATAGTTTGACGAGCTGCAATTTCAGCAAGCGTGATCGTTTTTTCAGTTGGCTGCAAAGCTAAATCAAGTAGAGCAGTCACTGCGTAGCGACCGCGAGTAGTAAGACGCATGATTCGATACACATGTTAAGACTAGATGTGTCGATTTTAAGAATCCTGACTAAAATAGTCAAGTTTTTTATGAGGCTTTAAATTGTTTTGTTTTATAAGAAAAATCGTATATTTATCCAAGCCATAAATTATACACTAATAACGCAATCAAAAGCACGGTGGTTACAATAAACACGATATTCATTCTTTTTTGCTTTTGTTGAATGCGACGAATACGATTTTGGTATTGCTTCACTTCAACTTCCAGGCTATTTATTTTTGAGCGTTGCAAGTCAATTTTTTCTAAAAGCGGGGCAATACGTTTTTTAGAGGCAATAATATCTTGCTCATCAGTCGGTTCAGTTAACCACTGTTTCCAGTCTGATAAAACTTTTGGAAAGCTAAAAAGTAAAGCTAAATCGCGAAATTCATCTTTTAGTGTCAGGTCGCCATCGATACGCATTTTTTTGATACTGCGACGATTGGCAAACACAAAGACTTTAATTAAATCCATAAGAGTGGTGCGGATATCCAGATCAACCGCTTGCTCTGGTGCTTTGCTGTCAAATAAAACACCATGTTCAGTAAATTGAACGTAAAAATCAAAATAAGGCAAATAGCTATTAATTTTAATCGCAACTTTTTGATCTATAAATTTTTTAGCCTGTAAACCAATGACGCGATCATGCTTCAAAATGAGTGTAAAAATTGTTTCAAGAACAATCATAGCCATTGTGAGCAACAAATGCGGTTGATTTTGACTTTGCTGCGATTCACTCATAAAACTTAATCCTTACCTGAAATAGAGCATCCTAGCTCGTAAAATATGCTTCAGGACTTTAAACCAAATACATAATAATCTTGCTTTGTAGAACAGTTTAGCAAATCTATCAAGTATTTAATTTGCTATTATCAGTGTATTTTATGAATAAATATGTTTGGTAGTACATAAAACCATCAGGAGAAAGCATCAATGGATAAGCAGATAAAAGATCAGGACGATGCACAGAAGACAGCGGAAAATACTGATAAAAAAAAGAATAAATCGCGTGACGGGCGAAAATCAGGGCTAGATTTCCGAAAATATACCCAACAAATCTGGCTTGCCGGTTTAGGTGCTTTTTCACGTGCAGAAGAAGAGGGAAATAAGTTATTTGATTCTTTAGTTAAAGTGGGGGAAGAACTGGAATCTAAAACCACGGAAATCGCTGACCAAACCGTGGAAAAGGTGTCAGAGAAAGCCAGAGAGTCAGTGACAGATACCAAAGATAAAGTTGAGAAACTAATCGACCATAGTGTGAACCATTCTTTAAACCGAATTGGTTTGGTCACGGTAAAAGATATTCAGCATTTAGAAAGTCTCATATTACAACTACATAGCAAGGTTGATTTTTTGCTTGAAGAAAATAAGCTTTTAAAAGATCAAATTGTAAAAAAATGAAACAATTTTGCTTTTTCTGCATTTTTCAACAATTTTTTTCGCATTTATTTTGCAGAAATCGATATCCAGAGTATTGCGTTTTGCCCTGAACCATTGCTATAAAGGTGTTATGGAATCCTTAGACCTTAAATAAACGATATTAAGAGGACGTAATCTTCATGAATAAATCAGAATTAATCGATGCAATTGCAGAGAAAGGGGGATTGTCTAAGACTGATGCAGGTAAAGCTTTAGATGCGACAATTGCTTCAATTACTGAAGCACTTAAATCTGGTGATACTGTAACACTTGTTGGTTTTGGTACATTCAACGTAAAAGAACGTGCAGCACGTACTGGTCGTAATCCACAGACTGGTGCAGCTTTAGAAATTAAAGCAAGCAAAGTTCCTAGCTTTAAAGCTGGTAAAGGTTTAAAAGATTCTGTTGCTTAATCTTTTTTAAAGCCAATAAACGCGCCGCTTAGGCGCGTTTTTTTATTAATATGCCGATTTCCGGTTTGAACTCATTCATTCATTGTGGGTTTTCGGGTAAAATCCCTCACAAATAAAATATTGGAATACTTATGGAATCTTTTCGTAAAGTTATTAAGGGTTGGTTGGGCAAAGCACTGCTCATTTTGTTTTTGACCCCTTTAGCGCTTGTAGGTATTGAAGGATATTTTAGTGGCGGGAAGTCAGAAGACACAGCAAAATTAGTCAATGGCCAAGAAATTTCTAAAAAAGAACTAGAAACACTGACAAAATCATTTAAAGAACAGTATTTAGCTTATGCCAATGGTGATGAAACTTTATTGAATCAATCTTTTATTCAAAATAAAGCGATGGATACTCTGGTTGCACGTACATTGTTATTGCAGCAAGCTGAAAATCTGGGTATTTCATTAAGTGATGCACAGATTGAGCAAATGGTTGCACAACAACCTAACTTTCAAGAAAACGGTAAATTTTCTGAAAGCTTGTATGCAAACTATTTGCGTTCAGTGGGGATGACCAGTCAAGCTTTAATTACGAATTTGCGTCAAGACCATGCCTTAAAAATGTTGACTTCAACATTTATGGATTATGCTTTGGTCAGCAAACTGGATATTGAACAGATTGCAAACTTGCAAACTGAACAACGTACCTTGCATCTTGCAAGCATTAAACTTGATGACTACAAGAAAAATGTAAAAGTAACGGCTCAAGACATCGCTGCTTATTACAACAAGCATCAAAATGCCTTTAAGCAGGTTGCAAGTGTGGATGTGGATTATGTTGTGTTGACACCAGCGAATGTTGCACCAGCGAATACGCAAGTGACAGAAGCAGAATTGCAGCAAGCCTATGCAGCATTTGTAGAGGCGCAAAAGAAAGATGCTAAACCATTAGTGAAGCATATTTTAATTGCAGCAGATACTCGTTCAGATGCAGAAGCGAAGAAATTAGCCAATGATGTGGCTGCGAAAATTAAAGCAGGCATGACGTTTTCTCAAGCTGCTGCGCAATATTCAGATGATACCGAATCTAAAGCTAAAGGCGGTGTAGTAGACGCATATGTTAAAGGTGTATTTGGTGATGCATTTGACCAAGCTGTGGATTCTTTAAAATCAGCGCAAGTCTCCGCTCCGATTAAAACCCAATATGGTTATCATTTAATTGAAACAGAAGCGGCTGCCGTGAAGCTTCCATCATTTGAAACTGAAAAACCACGTTTGCTGGCTGAATTGCAAAAGAACAAATCTGCAAATGCTTTTTCAGATACAGTAAATGCGCTGAATGAAATGGTCATCGGAAGTGATGCACTTGATGTCGTTGCACAAGAAGTTAAAGGTGTAAGCGTTCAATCGGTCAAGAGCATGACTTTAGCGACTCAACATCCTGTACTTAGCGATGCGAATGTAAAAGTTAAGCTGTTTAATGATGATGTGAAAAATGGTGATCGTAATGCGTCAAGCAGTATCCAGTTAGCAAATGGTGATACAGTTTGGGTGAAAGTGCGTAATTACCATGCTGCCGGTGTGCAAACTTTGGCAGAGGCAACGCCTCGTGTAAAAGCTAAACTGATTGAGCAAAAAGCAATTGATGCTGCCAAAGCGAAAATTCAAACTGCATTAAATAGCTTTAAATCACAACCTGCTGCAACTGTTTTGGCGCAAAGCAACATCGCATTTGAAAGTGCAGGTGTATTTACGCGTTCACAAGGTTTGAAGCGTGAGATTGAACGTGCAGCATTTAGTGTTCCAGCACCGAAAGCAGGCATGTGGTCAGTAACAACAGCTTCATTGCCAAATGAGTTGGTTGTTGTAGCAGTGTCGAATGTAAATAAGACTACAGCTAATGCTTTAACTGATGAGCAGTTGAATGAATTGTCTAAGTTGTACCAACAGCTACGTGGTCAACAAGAATTGGATGATTACACTCAATATCTTAAGTCACATGCGAAAATCAAATAATTCTCGATGAAATAAAAAAACCTGCATTAATGCAGGTTTTTTTATCGGCTAAGTAAAGTTTTATTCAGCGCGTAGCTTAAGTTCATAGCCTGAGTATTTACGGATATTAATCACCCCGGTATCCAGGATCAGGTATTGACCTTTAATACCGAGTAGTTTTCCGCGAATCACTGGTGTCTTGTCCAGATTGTGCGATTTGATTTTCTCAGGATATTCATCTACTGGATAAACAAACTCACGTGGCAATTCGCTTTCCATGATTTCAACCGTTTCATTGAATTCCAGGTTTTGGCTGAATTCATCACGAATGGTTTGAATTTTCGGGGCAAATTCTTCAATCAGTTGCTCACGAACTTCAATCAAATCTAATGGCTCAGCTTCACCTTTCAGTAGTTTTCGCCAATCGGTCTTGTCTGCGACCTGTGTCCCAAACATGATTTCCAGTTGACCCGATAGACGGCGTGAACCCACTTTCATAATGGGTAGCGCTTGGGTTGCGCCTTGGTCGAGCCAACGTGTTGGCATTTGTCCCTGACGGGTGATGCCCACTTTTAAAGCGCTGGAATTGGCAAGGTACACAATATGCGGCTGGAAACAGACTTCATGCGCAAAACTATCTTCACGACACGTACCTAGGTGATAGTGACAAGTTTCTGGCTTCATGATGCACATGTCACATGAAGCTTTGGTTTTGAAGCATTTGTAGCAGTGACCTTGTGAGTATGATTTTGGAGTTTTACTTCCACAAGAAACACAATAAATATTGCCGGTCCACTCAATTTCGACTTCTTGTCCTAAACTAAATGGAAGATCAATTTTAGCGCGATCTAGCACAAATTTATATTCTACATTTGCCTTACGGGTCTGTTGATCAGTTACAATAGGGTCCTTTAGACCTGCATGCATTTTATGGCAAATGCCTTGTAGTTCCATGAAGAATACTCTCTCAAATAATAAGGATGCAGTTATGGCTGAACAAAATGTCATTGCTTCAATGCTAGACGATTTATCCAAAGAACAGCCTATTCAAACTGCATTATGTATTGGCCAAAATCTTGCACAATACGACAACAATCAATCAATTCAATGGCACTATTTTAACGTAATTGAGTTTTTAAATCTGCCTTTTACACAGCGATATGACTTGGGGTTGGTATTGCTTGATTCATCAGAGTTACTCGACATTTCTGATAATCAAAAATCACTATTGTTGGTCAAACTACGTGATTTGATGGCGAAGCGTATTGTGGTGGTGAGTCAGTTACACGATGAGAAATTATTACGTTCTTTAGGCTTTACCCAATTGATTGATAAAACCCAGCATGATAGCAATTTTGCTTTATGGCAATTTAATATCCTGACCTATAAGCATGTGCCGGACTGGTTTAATTCCAAGTTTTGGGCAAACCCAGAAAACTGGAATAAATTCCGCTGGTAAGATTCAAGCATTTATTGCTTTTCCAAATCTTGCAAAACTTAACAATTTGTCCTCATTCCTGGTTTTGAAAGCATCGTATGCTTTTCCTAAGCGAATAAAAGGATAATACGATGACAAACCTTAGCAATATTGTGGAAATGCTGGCGAAACAGGCTTTGGGTGGCAACCAGCAAAATCAGTCACAACCTCAATCACAACAAGGCGGTTTAGGTGGGATTTTGGGTTCCATCCTGGGACAGATGAGCGGAAACAATACGCAGCAACAATCTCAACTCAACCAGCAATCCCAACCGTCACAACAAGGTGGATTAGGTGAGATTTTGGGTTCGGTCCTGAGCCATCTAGGGGGTGGAAACCAACAAACTCAAAGCACACAACAAACAGGTAATGTTGGTGGTGGTGGTGCAAAAACATTATTGATTGCAGTGTTGCCTTTGGTTTTGGCATGGATTCAAAAGCAAGGGGGGATACAAGGTGCTTTGGATAAATTAAAAGGTCAGGGCTTAACCAGCCAAGTGGATGATTGGGTTTCGACTGGTCCGGGTGAAAATGCAAGTGTGGATCAACAACAGGTTCAAAGCTTATTTGATGAGCAGGACGTAGAAAAAGTGGCGGAAGAAGCGCATGTGCCTAAACAAGATATTTACAGTGCGATTTCAACGGTTTTACCACAAATTATTGATTCATTGACCCCACAAGGTGAACAGACCAATAAACAGGAAGCCAATGCGGATATTCAACAAGTCATGAACTTGGTTTCTGGCTTTCTTAAACGTTAAGATTTTGCTTTTTAAGACCAGTTGGGTTGCTGACTTGACTGGTTTTTTTATATCTAAAATTAATTTTAATGACTATTTACGTAAATGTTACTGATGGTTTTCCATGCTAAAGAGGGTGTTGGATTTTGATATTTTTTTAGCAATATAATGTGATTTTTTTAAGCGAATTAGAATAATCTGAGATTGAAATTCGAGTTCACCAAATTCAGGTTCAACCTGAACATAATGCAGTTGACCAAAGCTATCTCTAACCCGTGCCTGAGCAGAAAAGCCTGGGCGGGCATTGCCACTTGATATCGTAGCTAGACGTCCTAATAAACTGACTTGTTGTCTGGTGAACGTAGGTTTGATGACTTGATCAAGACAATGAATCATAAATACAGTGAAGAAAATTGCAATGATAAGTGCTGGGATCACTAAGTAAAAAGCGGGCAGAAATTCTTGTTGCTGGGTATAAACACACAGTTGAAGAAAATAGCCAGCAAAGCTGAAGTTCATCAGTAAAAACACCACAATCAGTGTTTTGGAAAATTTAACATTCAGCAGTGGGGATTCAGAGAGTTTCTTTGGAGACAATCTCTTTAGATATTGCGTAGGGCGAATATTAAAGTAATAGCCGATGGTTTCTGCCATGCTGAGTAAAACTAAAGCCAATAAACTTAAATGAAACGGGATTAAGTCATAGTTCTGTAAAAACTCAAGCATGGCAAGATTCCATTAAATTATGTTCTATTTATTCTTCGTTAAGGTAAATTCCACCATCAGAATGCACGTTGATCGCTACTTTTTCAAGTGATTGTCCTTGGCAAGGCCCAGAAATACATTCACCTGTCTCAACCAAAAACAGTGCTCCATGGGTAGAGCATTCGATGTATTCCTGATCACGATCCAGGAACTGGTTTTCTAAAAACTCCAGTTCCACCTGCAAGTGCGGACAGAGATTCTGATAGGCATAAAATGCACCATCACGCTGGGTAATAAAAATGGTATCACCATTCGGCGTTTCGTATGAACGCGCTTCACGTTCAGGAATTTCTTCCATCATCGCAATTTTAATCATTATGCACATTCCTTTTGGAAGTTGTTTAATAATTCCGCGTAATTTTCTACACTCAAACGTGGGCCGAATTGTGAAACGACTTCACTTGAAATCAAAATCGCCAATTCAGCAGCAGCTTTAAGGCTTAAACCTGCATTTAATGCGTAAAGGAAAGCACCCGCAAAAGCATCACCCGCACCATTGGCATCGACCGCTGTTACCTTGCGACCTGGAACTTTAAGGGTTTGCTCTGAATCAGAAATTAAAGCGCCTTCTGCAGATAATGTAATGACAGTGTATTTACTTTTCAATTGCAATTTAGCCAATGCAGCTTCAATTGAATCGGTTTCTGTATACATTAACGCTTCATGCTGATTGCAAAGTAATACATCTACGCCATCATCAAGCAATTCATCCAAACCTTGACGGGCATATTGCACCATTGCCGGATCAGATAAAGTTAATGCAATTTTTACACCATTAGCTTTGGCAATTTCACGTGCCTGTTTAACCGCTTGGCGTGCAGTGTCGCTGGTCGATAAATAACCTTCAATATAGAGCCATTTTGCTGTTTTTAACGGTTCAAAATTTATTTGCGCTTCACTGAGTTCTGCAGTAATACCGAGGAAAGTTTGCATAGTGCGTTCAGAATCAGGACTGACAAGAACCATACAGGTACCAGTCACACCATCACTGACTGATTTTTCAGTGGTTTGAATACCGGCTTCATTTAAGCCTTTTAAGTAAATACGACCTAACTCATCATTACCGACACGGCATCCATAAAATGCTTTACTGCCTAAAGCACTAAAAGCAACGGTGGTATTTGCAGCAGATCCGCCTGATGCTTGACCTTTGTATACTTGCGTTTCTTTTAAATTATTATATAAATTTGCTTGTGTTTCACCATCAGTCAACTGCATAGTGCCTTTTTGCAAATTTTGCTGAATAAGGAAATCGTCAGAGACTTTAAATTCTTGGTCGATTAATGCATTACCAATTGCAAAAAGATCAACAGTTGCCATGTCTTTCATTCACATTCAAAATAAAACGCTAAGTTTACACCAATGCTCATG
The DNA here is from genome assembly GCF_002135195.1 of Acinetobacter terrae. Classification (NCBI taxonomy): domain Bacteria; kingdom Pseudomonadati; phylum Pseudomonadota; class Gammaproteobacteria; order Moraxellales; family Moraxellaceae; genus Acinetobacter; species Acinetobacter terrae. Next base: position 58,376 of record NZ_NEGF01000004.1, on the reverse strand, counting down.
ATTGCTGTAGATTGATGAATAAAATTCAATATATGGCGGATTTATTCGTACAAAATGCATTATAGGAAAGGATTAGGAAGGTTAGATGAATATCACGATTGCTAAAGCTGAACAATTACCTGCACAAATCACAGAATTAGCCAAGCAAGCTCAGAAAGAAGGATTCCAGCTTATTGATCAGTTGATTGAAGAATATGAAAGTGGCAAAAACAGGTTTGATCAACCGGGGGAATTTCTTTTTTTTGTTTATGATGATGAGAAACTGATCGCCTGTGGTGGCTTAAATCAGCAATGGAATGAAAATGAAATTGATGCCCGTATTGGTCGTGTACGTCGTTTTTATGTATTGCCGAAATACCGTAAGCATGGTGTGGGTAAACAGCTTTTACAACATTTGGAAAAAAATGCCCGTGCAAATTTTTCCGCACTTTGTCTGAATACAGACACAAAATCTGCAGCAAATTTTTATCAGAAACAAAATTACGTCTTTGTTGAAAATCATCCAAATTATAGTTATTTCAAATATCTACTCTAGTTTAATCACATTTGGTCATGATGCTGTGGGGGTGCTATAGACTCATCAGCATTATGAACTATGTTCACTTCTAATTCCACGGATGAGTTTTTAATGGCTCCTGTGGATTTTATAAAATCAAAAAACAGCTTTAAATTCACTTTAAAACAGGTTTTAAAGACATAAAAATATTTTTGGATATGATTTAAAAAAATGGTAATAACTTGCTATTTTTTTTGCATTGAAAATCGTACTGATTTTGATTAAAAAAGAAGGACATTGAAACTAGACTGAAATGCTAGGAAATTCGTAACTGTACGAATCCATATAGTTCAAGATTCAGGTATAATCACAACATCTTATAAATATGTATACCTTAGGAGATCACATGACTGTAGATGTCACTGAAACCATTACTCAAACTGTTCATCCTGCGTTTCAGTTGATACGTCAACACCATGTTGAGGCCTTAGACGTTTTTGTGTCTGAATATAAACATAAAGTGACGGGTGCGACGCATTATCACCTTGCAAGTGATCTTGACGAAAATGTCTTTTTGGTGGCGTTCCGTACTCAACCAATGGATTCAAAGGGTGAGGCGCACATTTTAGAACATACCGCACTCTGTGGTTCTGAAAAATTCCCTGTCCGTGACCCATTCTTCCTGATGATTCGTCGTTCACTGAATACTTTTATGAATGCGTTTACCTCAGCTGATTGGACAGCCTATCCATTTGCAACGCAAAACAAAAAAGACTTTCAAAACTTACTGGAAGTGTATTTAGATGCTGCTTTTGCTGCGAATTTAAACGAACTGGATTTTGCTCAAGAAGGTATTCGTATTGAGCTAGAAAATGGCGAACCGGTTTATAAAGGCGTCGTGTTTAATGAAATGAAAGGAGCCATGAGCTCTCCTTCAGATCAGCTGTATCATCAATTGGCGCATCATTTATTCCCGAAAACCACCTATCATTACAATTCAGGTGGTGATCCTAAAGATATTCCAGATTTAACTTATCCAGAGTTAGTTAATTTCTATAAATCACATTACCATCCAAGTAATGCGGTGTTTATGACTTTTGGCAATGAATCTGCCTATCACTTGCAAGAACAATTTGAAACTTTGGCCTTGTCTAAATTTGAGAAAGGTCAAACGCTGCATTCAACACCTGAAACACGTTTAACTGCACCGGTTGAAGTCACAGAAACTTATGCTGTAGATGCAGAAGATTTAACAGATAAAACCTATCACGTGATTTCATGGTTATTACCTGAAGCGAGCGATATTAAACTGCGCTTAGGCATGCGTCTGGTTGAAGGGATTTTGCTTGAAGATTCTGCTTCGCCCTTGCTTCATTACCTCGAAACCTGTGATTATGCACAATCTACCGGTCCACTTATGGGCGTAGATGATTCAAACTTTGAAATGACTTTCTTCTGTGGCGTGCAAGGTTCAAATCCTGAACATGCGCAAGAATTCAAAGAGGGCGTATTCAAAATTCTGCAAGATGTTGCCTCTAAACCTGTTGATTCTGCAATGGTCGATGCCATTTTGCATCAGATTGAATTGCATCAGCGTGAAATCAATGGCGACGGTATGCCATATGGTTTAAGCCTGATTTTGAATGGTTTAGGCAGTGTGATTCATCACAGTGACCCGATTCATGTTTGGGATGTGGATACCGCGATTGAGCAAGTTAAAGAAGAACTCAAGGATCCAATGTGGTTGTCGAATCTGATTCAAGAACATTTGCTTGATAATACCCATCGTGTGCAGATGACTTTAGTACCTGATGCAACGAAATCTGCGAAGGAAGCTGAAGCTGAAAAAGCACGTTTGGCTGAAATTGGTGCCAAACTGACTGATGAGCAAAAAGCTGAAATCATTCAGCAAACTGAAGCGTTAAAAGTTCGTCAAGATACGCCAGATGATATGAACTTGTTGCCAAAAGTGGGTCTCGAAGATGTGCCTGCGGATCTGCATATTGTGCAAGGTCAATTACGCGAAATTATCAGTAATAATTACGATACGCCTTTGAATTTGTACCATGCAGGTACCAATGGTATTTACTATCAACAAGTGACGGTTAAAATTCCAGATGAAGTGGTGCAGTCACCATATTTCACCTTGTTGTCTGTATTGTTGGGTGAAGTCGGCGCTGGTGAGTACGATTATCTTGAGCTTCAGCAACTGCAAACAGCGGTCAGCGGTGGCGTTGGGATGGGGGCATCTTTACGCTCTAAAGTGGATGACAAAAATAAAATCAGCGCATGGTTAACCTTGACCACCAAATCGTTGGTGAATAATTTTGAAGCGATCCGTATATTGAAGTTGGCATTTGAACAACTGCGTTTTGATGAAAAAGACCGTATTATTGAATTATTGCAACAACGTAAAACTCGTTGGCAATCACGTATTTCAGGTTCAGGTCATAGTTATGCAATGCAAATTGCATCGCGTAATTGCAGTGCTTTAGCACAGCGTGATTACCAAAATACCGGCTTGGGTGCACTGAACTGGTTAGGTGACTTGGTTGCTAAAATTGAAAATGACGAAGCTGCATATGATGCTTTGATTGCGGAATTAAAAGCCATTCATCGTTTACTTTTACAAGCACCGAAACAATTCTTGTTGGTCTGTGAAGAACATCAATCTGATCGTTTGATTGAAGAAATTCAAGATGTTTGGGACAAGTTGGCCGTTGATAAAACACCGGTAGAATTAACGACAATTTTCACAGAAAATAGCAATAAAGACGAAGCATGGTTAATTCAGGCCAATGTTCAATTCTGTGCTTCCGCTTATCCTGCAGTTGAAGTATCTCATCCTGATGCAGCGCCGTTAATGGTGTTGGCTGCATACTTACGTAATGGCTTCTTGCATAGTGCGATTCGTGAAAAAGGTGGGGCTTACGGTGGTGGTGCGAGTTATGACGGCAATGCATGTTCGTTCCGTTTTTATAGCTATCGTGATCCGCGCTTGGCAGAAACATTTAAAGACTTTGAAGCAAGTATTGACTGGTTGTTGAATACCGAGCATCTAGAGCATCAACTTGAAGAAGCAATTTTAGGCTTGGTTGCAAGCATGGATAAACCGGGTTCTCCTGCGGGTGAAGCGATTAGTGCTTGCTATGCTTTATTACATGCACGTACGCCGGCAGTTCGAAAACAATTGCGTGCACGTTTACTTGCCGTGACTCTGGATGATTTAAAACGCGTTGCAGAACAATATCTAGTTCAGCAAAAACCAGTGAAAGCTGTGGTTGCACCCGTTGCGAAACGTGACACTTTGGTTGAACTTGGCTTTGATATCAAACAAGTAAACTAAAAGAATAAACTGAGGTAAGACCCTATGGCGTTCAAAACAATTGAACGCACTACTTTGCAACTGAGCATGATCATGCTCAGTTCATTGTATGTGACGAATGTAAATGCAGTAAGTCCCGAATCTTCAATTACACCGGCAAGTCCTGAAGCCTGTGTGGCATTGGAATCCAATGCAGATCGTTTAGCTTGTTACGATACTTTGTTTAAAGTTCCTGAGGCTGATAAAATACCGCTGCTTTCAGAACGTCAGGCAGCAAATGAAATGGCGCCTAAATCGACTGAACCAGCAACGATTAAAGAAAAAATCAGTCAGGGAGTCAGTAATCTGTTTGCTGTTGAAGGTCCGAAAATTGACCCAAATCGGTCATTGCTGGATAAGCGTTGGGAATTATCTTCCGACAGTAAACTCGGTACCTGGAATATTCGTGCCCATCAGCCGGTTTATCTCATGCCAGGATTTTGGACTTCTGATAAAAATGAACGTCCTTCAAGCCCGAATGAAAATAATACGGTTCAAGTGGGTGATGAGCAAAATCTGAAATCGATGGAAGCAAAATTCCAGTTATCATTAAAAACCAAAGCAGTTGAAAACCTGTTTGGTGACAATGGTGATATCTGGTTCGGTTATACGCAATCATCACGTTGGCAGGTCTATAACGCAGATGAATCTCGTCCATTCCGTGAAACCAACTATGAACCTGAAGCCAGTCTGATTTTTCGGACCAATTATGAAATCTTGGGTTTAAATGCACGTTTACTGGGTTTGACGTTAAACCATCAGTCCAATGGTCGAGCAGATCCTTTATCGCGTAGCTGGAATCGGGTGATTTTTAATCTTGGTTTTGAGCGAGATAACTTTGCGTTAATGGTGCGTCCTTGGTATCGCATTGAAGAAACTGCCAAAGATGATAACAATCCTGACATTAAAAATTATATTGGTCGTGGTGATTTAACTGCATTCTACCGCAAGAATGATCATGAATTTTCACTTATGCTGCGTCATTCGCTTAAAGGCGGTGATGATGCACATGGTGCTGCTCAGTTTGATTGGGCATTCCCCATTAGTGGGAAATTACGCGGACACTTTCAGTTGTTTGATGGTTATGGTGAAAGCCTTATTGATTATAACCACCGTGCGACCTATGTTGGTCTAGGTGTGTCATTGATGAATTGGTATTAAAATTTATTCAAGCATCATAAAAAAAACCACTCCATAGAGTTAATGCCAGTCAGTTAAGAAATTGGCTGGCATTTTCTATTTTGAATTCATCATGTTATTTGATACGCGGATACGTTATTCGCAACTGTTTGAGGCAGGATTACATTAAGAAGTTACTGTTTCTGCGATGGATTTGCTACTCGGTGGTAGTGGACGAGTTTTGCGAATGACAAATGCTTTTGGTTCTTTTGGCTAAACAAAAGAACTGATGAACTCCAAATATTTGATTTTAAAAAATAAGACTCCGCTGTGAATAATCCAAAAGCTAAGGAGTTTATGGTCAAATCCCTTAACTGATCAGCATTACTCCATAGAGTGGTTTTTTTACATCGAAAATTAATCACAGTTAACCAATTTGAATATCTGCCGGTGGGTGTTTCAAGCGACTCTTTTTAGGCGTGGCAATCAGGTAGGCTAAAGTAAGCGGTCCTAAACGACCTGCAAACATCAGCAAGATTAAAGCAATCAAGCTTGCAGGTTGAAGTTCACTGGTCACCCCACGGGATAAGCCTACGGTACAGGCGGCAGAAACCGCTTCAAAGAGTAAATCCAGAAAGTCTTTTTCTGGTTCTAAGATGAGCAGGGTGAAAAATCCAAAAAAGATTAAAATGGCCGTTATTGAAACGACGGCTAAAGCTTTAAATGAGGTGGTCTTGGAAACGGAATGATTAAAGACCCGCAATTCTTCAGAACGGCGTAAAAAAGTGATGACGCTTAAAACCACAATAATAAAGGTGCCGACTTTAATGCCACCTGCAGTACTTAATGAACCACCGCCAATAAACATCAGGATCATGGTGACTAGGGTTGAAGCATCGGTCATGCTGGACATATCCAGACTATTAAAACCTGATGAGCGTGGAACAGTTGCATGGAACCATGAATTTAGAGCTTGATCACCCAGACTCATGCTAGAAAGTGTTAGCGGATTGTTGGCCTCTAATGCCCAAATGACGATAAAGGCAAACAAGTTTAACCCTGCGATGGTGGAGAGTATTAATTTGCTATTGGTACTTAATTTTTTCCAGCGATGCGCACGTTTAATATCCATGAGGACCACAAAGCCAATTCCGCCAATAATGTAGAGCATGCTGATGGTAAAAGTAATCAAGTAATGGTCTGCAAAGCTCATTAAACTATTCGGAAAAAGGGAAAAGCCACCGTTATTAAAAGCAGAAACACTGTAAAAAGCGGCATAGAAAAAGGCGCGGGTAAACTCATATTCCTGCATCCAGGCAATGGTCAGAATAACCGTGCCCATAGCTTCAAAAAATAAGGAATATAAAAGCACGCCTTTAATGGTGAAAGACACTTTGGCCAGACTGGTTTGACCAATGGTTTCCTGCGCCATGACTTGCTGTTTTAATTTGATGTTGGAAGACAGGCTTAATGCAGCAAGGATGGCAAAAGTCATAAAACCTAAGCCACCAATCTGCAGCAAAAGCATAATCACGATTTGACCAAAGGTGGTATAGGCTTCCCCGACATTGACCACGGAAAGCCCGGTAATGGTCACGGCAGAGGTGGAGGTAAACAGGGCATTGAGCCAGCTTAATTCCCCATGATGTGAAATGGGCAGTTTAAGTAATAATGTACCTGCAAAAATAAAACTTAAGAACCCTAAGGCAAGTAAGCTGGGAGGGCTTAGATTGACGGTATGATGGTTTTTATTTTGCGCTTGATTCATATTTTATTTAAACCGGGCAGACAGTTTTCGTAATGGTTCAAGTTCACCTTCAACCACTAAGATATCACCTTCTTGCAGAATTAAATTGGGATCAATGCTATATATAATTTCCTTGCCGCGTTTGTGCAGAATCGTTTTGATCCCTGAGCCATGATCCATCAGATGATGAAAGCGCTCACCCTTTTGATTTGCCTTGATTTCAATTTTAACGATGAAATGGTTATCTTCTATACCCATATAACGACTAACCATCGGGTAGCTTAAAGACTGGGCCACGCGGGTACCCATATCTTCTTCTGGATGAATGATTTTATTCACGCCAAGATGGGTCAAAATCATGTGATGGGCTTTGGATTTAGCCTTGGCCCAAATCTTGTTCATGCCCATGTTTTTCAGATGCAGGACACATAAAATACTGGCTTCTATGTCCTCACCAATCGCAACCACGACGGCTTCACAGTTTTGAATATTCAGTTCTTTGAGCACATGTTCATCGGTGGCATCTGCAATCACAGCATGAGTGATTTGATCTGAAATGCTTTCAACATTTCTTTTGTTGTTGTCGATACCAATCACATCGTGATTTAAGTTCACCAGTTGGGTTGCAACGGTGGCACCAAAACTACCTAAACCAATGACTGTAAATAGTGCCATCCAGAGTATTCCTTATCCATTTTTATGTGGTTTTGATTCATAAAGTGTATGCAACTATAAACTCATTTTATAATTTTATTATTCATTCAGCTATCAGGCTTACAAAATTATATATAACAAAGGTTTATTTCTAAGAGGGCATAATCGCATGTAGGCAATATCAATATGCATGATTTTATAAATTATTGAATTTTTACTGCTTAATCATTTGAGGGAATTTTGAGGGTATAAAAGAATGATTGTGCTCATTGCATAACGTCACAAAAACTTCAAATAACCTGTATATAATTTGCTCAGATAATTTTCTATTTTTATAGTGAATTAAAATGGATGATAAAAAGATCTTTCAGATATTGCAGGGATGGTTTCCGCTGCTGGAACAACGGGAAATCCCAAAGAAGAAACACAGGCATACCTTTCAGCAATTTCTGGCGTGGATGGCAGCTGAAAAAGTGGCTAACCATTTCCAAGCTTATTTAATGTCTGTTGATTCTGAAAACCCTCATGAAAATGGGCTGGAGCGATGTGCTATTTTGCAGCACATGAATATTGATATGGGTTTAACCCAGCAACAAATTCGTAAAAGAACCACGCCTTTATATGAGCATTATAAGAAGCATAAAGAGGTCATTGGGAAATATTACAATGTGAATGCGCAAGCTTTTGATATTGTTTTTGAAGAAATTTTTACTTTTTTAGAGTCTAAAAATTTAGAATTATTAATCATTTATGCAGATACGGCGTATTGGATGGCAGTTCCGAATGAGGATGTTAAAATCCATAAATTCTGTAAGTCTTTCTCGAAGCAATTTAAGGATGAAGGGATTTGTATAGAACACTATATAAAACTGGACTGTTTAAGATCGACTTAAAAACTCAAAAAAGAGCCATTCACTTGCTCTTTTTTGATGTTTGAGTCTTATTTTAAGAAACGCTGATAACCCAGGTTGTTGGTAATTTCTGCATATGGATAAGTAATACTTTCCAATGTTTCGATTAAACCATCTGGATTCTGTTTCGCATCGCTTGCTTCTAAGCCAACCAGTACACGACCTTCCGCTGCACCGTGATTACGGTAGTGGAATAGGGTGATGTTATGCGTTGGACCTAGGCGTTCCAAGAAAGTCAGTAATGCACCTGGACGTTCCGGGAACTCGACACGGAATAAACGCTCATTTTCGATATCAGCATGGCCACCAACCAAATAACGGATATGCAGTTTTGCAACTTCATCATCAGACAAGTCATCAACATCATATTGCGTTGCCAAGGTGGCATAAATGTCGTGACGTTCTTTTTCACCACCTTTTAAGCTAATGCCGACAAACACTTGAGCAGCACTGGAAGTACTAGCACGATAGTTGAATTCAGTGATGTTACGACCTTGCAAGGCACGGCAGAAGTTTAGGAATGAACCTTTTTCTTCAGGAATGGTCACTGCAAAAATGGCTTCTTTACGTTCACCGAGTTCAGTACGTTCGGCAATATAACGTAGGCGGTCAAAGTTCATGTTGGCACCGCAAACAATCGACACCATGTTTTTATTTTCTAAGCCATGTTCAGCCACATATTTTTTGATCCCTGCAAGTGCCATGGCACCAGAAGGTTCAACAATACTACGGCATTCATCGTAGGTATCTTTAATGGCTGCACAGATTTCGTCAGTGTTGACCAAGACGACGTCACGTTCAACAATTGGACCTGAGTTATCCGATTTTTGCAGGCGAATCACATCAAATGGTTTTGCACCGATTTGAGCAACCGCAGTACCGTCAGCAAATAAACCTACCGATGGCAGAATCACACGTTCATTGGCTTCAAAAGCAGCTTTTAAACACGCTGATTCATCATATTCCACAGGAATGACTTTTACGTGTGGAGCAACATCGCCCAAGTAAGCAGCAACACCGGCAATTAAACCGCCACCGCCAACTGCAACGAATACATATTCCACATCGCGCCATTGACGTAAAATTTCATTGGCGATGGTGCCTTGACCGGCCATCACCAGTTCATCGTCATAAGGAGGAATAAAAGTCATGCCTTCATCTTGCGCACACTGAATGGCATATTTATTGGCAACGTCAAAAGAATCGCCATGTAATACCACTTCACCACCCAGGCGTTTTACTGCTTGGACTTTAATGTCAGGTGTCGTTTTAGGCATCACGATAATGGCGCGAATTCCCAGTTTTTGACCAGATAACGCCACACCTTGCGCATGGTTACCTGCTGAAGCCGTAATAACGCCACGTTCCAACTGAGATTTCGGTAATTGACTAATACGGTTATAAGCACCGCGTAGTTTAAAGGAAAAGACAGGTTGTAAATCTTCGCGTTTAAAGCGAATGTTATTGTTTAGCTTTTCACTAATTCGTGGCGCTGCTTCGAGTGGAGTTTCGATTGCAACGTCATACACCGTTGCTTGTAATATTTGTCGAACCAAACGAGACAGCATGTTAATTTTCCATCTAACAGTTTAAAATAGGCCTTTATTGTAACAAACCCCTGTACATTTGGGCTGAATAATCAGCAACAAATGTCAAAAAATAGTTGAGCCAAGTTATGAGTCTGTATGCGACCCAAGATGAAAAGAAACAAGCTGCTGCGAAAGCTGCTTTAAAGCACTTGCCTAAAGGCGGGATTTTGGGTGTAGGTACAGGAAGTACTGTGAACTTCCTCATTGAATTATTACCAGAATTGCAATTGGAAGCTGCGGTTGCAAGTTCTGAAGCGACAGCACAACGTCTTAAAAAATTAGGCATTGAAGTTGTCGATATGAACTCTGTAGGCGGCTTGGATGCTTATGTAGATGGCGCTGATGAAATTGACCGTCACATGCATATGATTAAAGGCGGCGGTGCTGCACTGACTCGTGAAAAAATTGTCGCTTCAATTGCGAAAAAATTCGTTTGTATCGTAGATGACTCTAAATGGGTTGAGCAATTGGGTCATGATTTCCCATTACCTGTAGAAGTCATTCCAATGGCGCGTTCTGCGGTAGCCCGTAAAATTGTGTCTCTAGGTGGTGATCCGGTTTATCGTGAAGGTGTAATTACTGATAACGGTAACGTAATTTTAGATGTGCATAACTTCAATATTTTGAATGCGCTTGAACTTGAGAAAACCCTCAATAACATTCCGGGTGTGGTGTGTAACGGTATCTTTGCGATTAATAAAGCGGATATTGCTGTTGTTGCAACTGATAATGGTATTGAAGAGCGTACTGCGGTTTAATTTAAATACTCCCTCTAAAATCCCCCTTTTATAAAGAGAGACTTCGAAGCCTAACTGTATAAAAGCACGGTTTTCTCCCTCCTTTGAAAAAGGAGGGGTGGGGAGAATTCTAAGAATAAAAGAAAAATGACTCTAAACGAATTACCTGAAATCCAAATTATTCGAAACGTCAGATCGACGCGTTTACGCTTACGTGTTGAGCCGACTCAGATCCGTTTAACTGCACCAGTATTGTACTCTAAACGACAAATTCAAAATTTTATAGATCAGTCTGAGCAATGGCTGATTCAAACCTGGCAGAAACAACAAGAAAAAATTATTCAAATAGACAAGACTTTACCGAATGAATTACAGCTGTTTAATTTAGATCAATCAGTTGTAATAACTTATCAAAGCCAAAAGCATTGTTTTATTTTTGATGATGAAAATTTACAGCTATTCATCAGTGATCGTCAGCCTGAACAGTATTTAAAAGCATTTGTAATAGCCTATGCAAAGCAGCACCTTCCTCTTTATTTGGAGGAGGTGAGTCAAGCAAGTAGTTTAAGTTTTGGCAAATGTGCGATTCGTCAACCTAAAACACGTTGGGGGAGTTGTACCTCCAAGCATGACATTATGTTGAATAGTGGTTTGGTATTATTTCCGAAGCATATTACCCGTTATGTATGCGTACATGAATTGGCACATACCAAGCATTTTGATCATAGCCCGCATTTTTGGGCGGAAGTTCACAAGCATGATGCCAATTTTCAACAGCATCGTAAAATTCTAAAAAGTAGTCCAATGCCATATTGGTGGTATTCATCATAGAATAATATTTTAATTATTAAATTTAATGAGTTGTGTTAGGTATATAAATATAAAGTTAAATCTTAACTTTTAAAATACTGTCTGGCATAGAGGTAAAAATTAGGATTAAAATTTAATTTATTTGCTGGAATTTATAATGTGGAACTTAATAAAAAATGATTTATGAAAGAGTCTATTCTTTTTAGTTATCGGCCCAGTACAATGCAGTTATCATAATTATGTGAACTGGCAAGTTGCCAAAGTCGCTGTGGAGATTGAATTGGAAATTTGTATTGAAACACCAGACAAAGAGACTTGGGATAAAGCTCAACAGGCATGCTTTAAGCGTGGATGGGACTGGGAGAGAGAAGAATGGCCTGAGTGGGATGAAGAAACGGGCAAGGATGTATGGAAAGAAGATCCTGAATTTACATTAAATAATGATAGCTGGGATGAAACAGTGACTCATCTTTGTGTGGTAGAAGGAATCTTGTGCACCAATAATATTGAAGATGGTGATCCGACGGAAGATGGCTATAAATTAATGAGTATTAAAGATTTAGAAAATCTAGACGTTAAATAATATCCCAAAAGCCTCAACTCATCATATTTAATACAAGCCCTATTCATTAATGAACTGGGCTTTTTTAATGTCTGGGAAAAGTTATGAAAGAGGTCTGATTTTAAAATTACAAAAGATAGAAAGATTTCAGTTGGTGAGAGTAAACTTGATTTACTTCCTTTTTTGGAGGCGTATATAAAAAATACGGAGCGATTTATAAATGATCTATATCAATTGTTGTGATGCATATTCATAAGTGCGATATAAATACGTATATTGGGTTTTAAGGTTAAAAACTTTAATCAGCTATCCAAAACAGTTTAGAAAACCAAAACTTCCTGTCATACTACGCAGTTACGAAATGAACACTTTAAATTTGAGGTAGTGATCGTGATTACTGTTGGTATTGTCGGTGGTACAGGTTATACAGGCGTTGAATTGTTGCGTCTTTTACTACGACACCCAAATGTGCAAGTCAATGTACTGACATCACGTACCGAAAAAGGTCGCCGTGTAGATGACATGTTCCCAAGCTTGCGTGGTCATACCGATCTTGAATATTCAGATTTAAACGTTGATGAACTAAAAAAATGCGATGTGGTTTTCTTTGCTACCCCTCATGGTGTGGCAATGAAACATGCAGCAGAACTTGTGGCAGCAAATACTAAAGTCATCGACTTGGCAGCGGATTTCCGTTTACAAGACTTAGAACAATTTGAAAAATGGTATGGTCTTGAACATGCCTGCCCAGATATTTTAAAAGATTCGGTTTACGGTTTGTCTGAACTGAACCGTGACAAGATTAAACAAGCCAACGTGATTGGTAACCCTGGTTGCTATCCAACCACGGTACAATTGGGTCTTGCGCCATTATTTAAACAAGCTGAAGCTTTGGTAAAACCTGAAAGCATTATTATTGATGCAAAATCAGGTGTTTCTGGTGCAGGTCGTAAAGCCAGCCTTGGCATGATTTATTCTGAAAATGCCGACAACTTTAAGGCCTATGGCGTAGCAGGTCACCGTCATCATCCAGAAATTGTGGAAGCATTGGAAAATATTTCAGGTCAAAAAGGCGTGTTTGATCATATTCTTTTTGTACCGCATTTAGTTCCCATGATTCGTGGCATGCTCAGCACCATCTATATCGATTTAACGGATGCAGGTGATGCAGCAGACCTTCAAAGCTTGTATGAACAATTCTATGCCAATGAACAGTTTGTTGATGTGATGCCAGCAAACAGTTCACCTGAAACACGTTCTGTGCGCGGTGCAAACCAGCTTCGTATAGCTTTGTATAAACCACAGCCGAAAAAATTGGTGGTTTTATCCGTACAAGACAATTTGGTGAAAGGTGCTGCGGGTCAAGCTGTACAAAATATGAACCTGATGTTCGGTTTTGCTGAAAATGCAGGTCTGGCAGGGATTGGTTTATTACCATAAAAAACGTTTTTCAGCTTCACACACATTTGGATTTAGATTTAAATGTGTGTTTTGAATGAATCAAAATAAGAGATGACGATGCCGAACACTGAATCAAATACTCCGTCACAACAGACAGCACTGAGTAAAAAGCTTTTTGCTAAGGGGAATTTACCTTTAGCCATTGGAGCTGCAATTCTGGTTGCGGGGAGTGGCTTGCTGGGCTATTCAGTTGGGCATCGGCAAGGTTTGACTGTTGTCGGCTATGAAGCGGATGCAGAACAACTGGTTGAAGTTGTACAAAAGCAAAAGGCCAGTCTGGAAACACTGAACAAAAATTTGAATCTGGCTGTGCAAGAGCGTGATGTTGCAGTGAGTAATTCGAATGATTTGTTTACTGCGCTGAATCAAGCCCGTGAAGATAAAGTCCAGTCTGAAGGTTTGGGGGCGATTTATCGTGAAGTGTTGCGCCAGCGTGGCGGTCTGAGCCTGACGATCCAGAATATCGGGATTAAACCTTTACCTGACAATGCTTATGAATACCAACTTGATTTGGTTCAAGTGAGTCCGAGCAAACGTAGCACCTCTGGAACTGTGGAAATACGCTTAATTCAGGGTACAGAGGTTCTGGTTGTTCCAATGGAAGACAAGAACTTTAATTTTCAAGATTCCGAGCGTTTAACTGGCCGCTGGACTATGCCTAAAGGTTTTACGCCACAATTCATTGAAGTCCGTTTAACGGGTGGAACAAGTACGCCAGTGACTAAACGTTTTAGTTGGGGCCGTGGTAAACCGATTGAGAGTCAATCTGCATTTATTTCTGAAATTCCTCAAGCAGAAGCAAATGCACAATAAATGTGAATTTTAAATCCTATGCGAATGAATAAGCGTCAAAATTGTTTAAATGCCATCAAAAGTTCTTTTCATCAATCAGGATATGTCGATTGGCATATTAGTCCACGCTTAAGCAATGACTCGCAAGATGAATCTGAAGGTGAGATCGCGGTACAGACTGCGCCACCCGAATTAAAACGTCCACCCATGTATGCGGTTGTTTTGATGAACGACGATTACACCCCAATGGACTTTGTAATTGAAATTTTACAACAATACTTTGCTTTGAATCTTGACCAAGCCACCCAAGTAATGCTAACTGTACATTATGAAGGGAAAGGTGTTGCAGGCGTTTATCCACGAGACATTGCGGAAACGAAAGCGAACCAAGTCAATAATTATGCTCGGTCACAAGGTCATCCATTACTTTGTCAGATTGAGCCAAAAGATTAGGGGGATTACATGCTCAGTCGTCAATTAGAAGTATCTTTACGTTTGGCTGTAAGCATGGCTCGTCAAAAGAGACATGAGTTTCTCACGGTTGAACATTTATTGTTGGCTTTACTTGATAATGACTCTGCTGTGAATGCGCTTAAAGCGTGTGGTGCGGACATTATCGTTCTTCGTAAAGAACTAGAAGAATACGTTGAACAACACACCCCTAAATTAGGCGAACATAGCGATCAGGCGCCACATCCGACTGAAAGTTTTGATCGTATTCTGCAGCGTGCGATTTTCCATGTGCAATCCAGCGGTGGTGATCGAACTGTTGAAGGTGCAGACATTCTTGTTGCAATGTACTCTGAACGTGATTCTTTTGCGGTTTACTTGCTTAAACGTCATCAAATTAATCGTTTAACTTTAACTCAATATTTATCTCACGGTACGCGCAAAGAAGAAGTGCAAGCCGAAGAAGAAGTTGAAGAGTTGGATGGTGAAACATCGGGTTCTTCAAATGCAGGACCTCTCGATTTATATACCACTAATTTGAATACCGAAGCTCAAAAAGGAAAAACAGATCCTTTAATTGGGCGTGAAAAAGAAATTGAACGTGCCGCGCAAATTTTATGTCGCCGTCGTAAAAACAATCCTTTGCTGGTGGGTGATCCGGGTGTGGGTAAAACCTCGATTGCTGAAGGGTTGGCTTGGCTGATTGTGAACGGTAAAGCGCCTAAACCCCTGGCTCATGCAGAAGTGTATAGCCTGGATATTGGTGCACTGGTTGCAGGTACAAAATACCGTGGTGACTTTGAAAAACGCTTGAAACAATTGTTGAATGCGTTGAAAAAGAAACCAGAAGCGATTCTGTTTATTGATGAAATTCACATGATTATTGGTGCAGGCTCAAGTATGGGTAGCACCATGGATGCATCAAACTTAATTAAACCTGCTTTGTCGAATGGTTCATTACGTTGCATCGGTTCAACCACTTTCCAGGAATATCGCCAAGTTTTTGAAAAAGATCATGCTTTGTCGCGTCGTTTCCAGAAAATTGATGTCAATGAGCCCTCTATTTCTGAAACGATTGATATTTTACGTGGATTAAAATCTAAATTTGAAGATTTTCATCATGTTCAATATGACGATAAATCCTTGGTCGCAGCGGTGGAGCTGTCATCGAAATTTATTAATGATCGCTTCTTGCCGGATAAAGCCATTGATGTGATTGATGAGGCGGGTGCACAGCGCCGTTTGAAAGCAGAGGAAGATGATACTGTAATTACGGTTGAAAATATCGAAGATATCGTCTCTAAAATTGCGCGCATTCCACCTAAAACCGTATCGAAAGATGACAAAACGGTATTAAGTAATCTTGAACGTGATCTTAAGCGCGTGGTATTCGGTCAGGATGATGCAATTGAAGCACTTGCTTCTGCAATTAAATTGTCGCGTGCAGGCTTGAAATCACCCGATAAACCAGTGGGTAGCTTTGTATTTGCGGGTCCAACTGGGGTGGGTAAAACCGAAGTCACCAAACAGTTGGCTAAACTGTTAGGTGTGGAACTGGTTCGTTTCGATATGTCTGAATATATGGAACGTCATGCGGTTTCACGTTTAATTGGTGCACCTCCGGGTTATGTCGGGTTTGACCAAGGTGGTTTGCTGACCGATGCAATTCATAAAAATCCACATTGCGTATTGCTACTGGACGAAATTGAAAAAGCGCATCCAGATGTGTTTAATTTGTTATTGCAAATTATGGATCATGGCGCATTGACCGATAACAATGGTCGTAAGTCTGACTTCCGTAATGTGATTCTTGTTTTAACCACCAATATTGGTGCGGAAAGTATTTCTCGCGCGAGTATCGGATTTATGGAACAAGACAACAGTAATGACAATAAGGATGCAATGAAGAAAGCATTCTCGCCTGAATTCCGCAACCGTCTAGATGGTGTGATTCAATTCAATGCGTTGCCAACTACGGTTATTGAAAATGTAGTGGATAAATTCTTGACTGAACTTCAAGCGCAACTTGATGACAAGAAAGTCATTCTTGAAGTGGATCAAAGTGCACGTGAATGGATGGCTGAACATGGCTATGACCGTTTAATGGGTGCTCGTCCAATGCAACGTTTGATTCAGGAACATTTGAAGAAACCGCTTGCTGAAATGATTCTGTTTGGCGAGCTTGCTGAACACGGTGGTAATGTCGCTGTTTCTGTGAAGAAAGAAAATGGCAAAGCAGTGGGCTTGAAACTCGAAGTGTTTGAAGATCAAACTGCTGAACCTGCATAATCATCTAGATTGTTAAAATAACCCGTGTTCGCACGGGTTATTTTGTTTTTATTCAGCCTCATTCTGACCTTCTTTCAAAGAGAGAAGGAATGAATCAAACGATATAAGAATTCATGGATATTCAAATCACCAAGGTAGTGACCACTTTTTGCCTTTTTTTTATTACCGCAATAGCAGAAATTTTGGGTTGCTATTTTCCATATTTAATTTTAAACCAAGGAAAATCACATTGGTTGTGGCTTCCCACAATCTTAAGTTTGGCTGTGTTTGTATGGTTGCTCAGCTTGCATCCTGCGGCATCAGGTCGAATTTACGCAGCTTATGGCGGGATTTATATTTTTAGCGCTTTAATGTGGTTGCGCTATGTTGATCAGGTGATTTTGACGCGTTGGGATATGTTGGGCGGATTGGTGGTCATACTGGGTGCGATGATCATTATTTTACAGCCCCAAGGTTTAATACGTTAATAAGTTTTATATCTCAATAGTTTTAAATTTTGTATTGATTAATTAGCTTTTTTTAATAAACTTACTGTAATTTAAATGTTTTTAACTTATAAAAACTCTTTTATTTAAAAATTCTAATAAATTAAAAGGCAGTAATATCTCTAATAAGTATTTGTGTTTTGATTTGTAATCAAATGTAATGATTATAATTGCATTGAGCTAATAATTATGAAAAACATATACTTAATCAGGGCTATATACACAATTATTATTCTGTTTATCGTCTGTATTTTAGTGGCGATCAATAATTTTTTCTTTTACAAAAATGAAGAAAAAGCCACGATTCGTGAAATGAAGTATGAGGTGATGCAATTACAAGCACTGATTCAAGAGTGTGATGTAGATAATAAAATTTGCAATCACCTTATAAAAACATTTATTGATAATTCAAGCATAAAAGGTAAAGTGGCTTTAACTTTAGACTCAAAGCTTTTCCATGAGCAAAATTTAGAAAGCTATAGAGATAATCGCAAAGCTGTTTCATATAGTCAATCTATCCCGTATAAAGATCAAGTCTATAAAGTAACTTATGAAAAATTGGTAACACCGCCATTATTCAAGAGTATGCAGCGTAGTTTGACTTTTTCTGTATTGGAGTGGAACTATGTGGCGCAAAATGGAAAAGATACGAGTTATTGGAAGAATCTAAAAAACTTTTGGCAATTCATTGCAATTCCAAGATCTAGTCCTGCAATTTGTTATTTCTTCCTGATCATTTTTTTACTCTTTTTAGGTAGAGGCTATTTTAAAACGCTCTTAAGAAAGTGGGAAAACTCAGAAACGATTATTGTTGAAAAAAACAATCAAATTGATTTCTTGCATGAAGAAAAAAACAAATTGACGGTGCAGAATGCAGCCTTAAGTAAACAGTTGGATCAAGCTGAAGTCATTGTGGTTGAATTAGAAAAACAACAGTTGATTTTTACTCAGGAAAAGCAAAAACTAGATCAAGAACTTGCTGAAATTAACTCTAAAATTGTCATTGAAAAAGATTATTTAAATCAGCAGATTAATGAAATTAAAGAGGAAAAAATAAGGGCGATGCAGGCTGCAGAAGCTAAATATGCAAATGATGTAGATCATATTTTGAAAGAAAAAACTTTAGAAATTAACTGCCACTATGAAAATGAAATTAATTTAATTAAAGAAGACAGTCACAATAAAATTGAAAATTATGAGCAAAGTTTAAAAGAGCTTGCTGTGGCGAGTCATGATTTAGCTGTGAGGAATGGTGAGCTGGTTGATGAACTACAGACTTCATTGGCGTTAATGGATGAGGTTGCAGAGAGCTTAAAGTTAACTGAAGATGAAAATAAGCAATTAATTCGAAAGTTGACAGCGGTGCAGGATGAGCTTGTTCAAGAAAAGCAAACGCAAAATACATTCATGACGAAGGATTTGAAAAAATGGATTGCATGCTACCTTTTAGCAAATCCAAATTTTAATGCTAAATCAAATCATACTGCGCCTAAGCATAA
Source organism: Acinetobacter terrae (assembly GCF_002135195.1). Lineage (NCBI taxonomy): Bacteria > Pseudomonadati > Pseudomonadota > Gammaproteobacteria > Moraxellales > Moraxellaceae > Acinetobacter > Acinetobacter terrae. The sequence continues at coordinate 39,411 of NZ_NEGF01000004.1, read as the reverse complement.
TGGAAATGATCATCATGGTAATGACTACGTTGAGAAAATTTTTAACTTAGTCAGAAAAAATGAAGAAATTTCTAAATTTGTTAAAGCTGTTAAATCTGTAAACAATAATGCATTTCAGCAAAGAACTATTGTGGTTTCTAAACTGAAGCAAAAAGGCTTAAATGATCTTAATTATGGTTATATCGCGGAAGTAGTTGGGGGAGATGATCGTGGCAGCTGTGCTGGACTTTTTCTGACAGCGCAAACTGATTGGGAAGCTATTGTACAGGCCAAACTTTTATTGATATATATTAAGCAGTTAGAGAAACATACGATTATCGACAAGATATCTAATTAAATCAAAAGCCCTAAATTTTTAGGGCTTTTCCCTTATTGGAATTTACACTCAGTGTTTTTAATTTTCATATGATAGTTTTTATTATCTGAACTGAGTTTGATTGCAACATGATATGGATTTATACGCTGGAATTCATGCTCAAAAAACAAATGACAATTTTGAACTAAATTTTGTTTAATCAGAAGTTTTACTTCTTTATCGCCAATATCTTCAGCAAATTGAGTGAAATCTGGTGTAGTGATAATGCCTTGAATATCAATATGGTCGGCATATAAACGCAATTGTTCAATCACTGTGTTTTGATCAACTTGAAAGGGCATGGTGCGAGAATCTTCATCACTTATTACATCTAAAAGTTCATTCAGTGCTTTGGTGTTTTTAATTTTATAAGTTTGGTCGAGGATTTGCTTTTTAAGCAAATATTGGTCGAGTTCTGTAGCTTTGGCTTGTGCTGTGTTGACTAAAAGCAAACTGCTTAGGTATAAAACGATTATTTTTAAAGACATGGTTATAATCACTTATAAAAGTTATGTATTTATTATAGTCATTCCAGTATAAAAAAAGCACCCGAAGGTGCTTAATTTTTTTTAAGATTTTTTTAATCAATTAGTCTTTCTTTAAATTTTCATTTAGTAAAAATTCAACCAAAGCTTTTTGAGCATGTAAACGGTTTTCTGCTTCATCCCAAACCACAGCATTTTTATGGTCAAGCATATTTTCAGAAATTTCTTCACCACGGTGAGCAGGCAAACAGTGCATGAACAGGCAATCTGGATGCGCTAAATCCATGAGTTTTTCATTGACCTGAAAATCAGCAAATGCTTTTTCACGAATTTTTTGCTCTTCTTCCTGGCCCATGCTTGCCCAAACGTCAGTCACGATCAGGTCGGCATTCACAGCTGCATCTTCAGCTGAATCAACAAGTTCTACGCAGTGCGCAAATTCAGACAAGAATCTCTCTTGTGGTTCATAACCTTTAGGTGCAGCAACTTTTAATTTAAAGCCCCACATGTGTGCTGCTTCAATATAAGAGTTACACATATTGTTGCCGTCACCAATCCATGCAACGGTTTTACCTTCAATAGAACCACGGTGTTCTAGATAGGTTTGCATGTCAGCAAGCAACTGGCAAGGGTGATGATCATCAGTCAAGGCATTGATGATGGGTACTTTGGAATAAGAAGCAAAGCGTTCTACGATGTCATGACCAAAAGTACGGATCATAATAATATCAAGCATGCTTGAAATCACACGTGCAGAATCTTCAATTGGCTCGCCACGACCCAGTTGAGTATCGCGAGAAGAGAGGAAAATTGCACTACCACCGAATTGACTCATACCTGCTTCAAACGAAACACGTGTGCGGGTACTCGATTTTTCAAAAATCATGCCCATAACTTTACCGACAAAAGGTTGGAACACCTCATTGCTATGTTGCTTGCGTTTAAGTTCAATCGCGCGCTGCAAAATTTGGTTAAGTTCTAAAGTCGATAAATCGCGTAAGGTCAGAAAGTGACGTAGAGCCATGGTTACTCCACAATAATTGCTGAATAGAAAACAAAACAACAATTAGTTGTTGGTTGGTTAAGTGAAAGGGAATCGATTAATATACTATAAGCGGGCTGAATTGCAAAAAAACTAGACTTTTTGATGACCTTCCAAGAAGCGATCGACGCAATATTCGATGTATTCGAGCGTTTCTTGATCATTTTCTTGAATTGGAAGACCCATTAAAATCCGCCATTCAATATTCCGGATAATTCCAAAATATAGTTCAGCAGAGTAAATGGGTTGTTTACAGTTAATAATACCGAGTTCATCGGCTTTTGTGAGTGCACAGGCTATTGCCATTTGAATATGTTTTGGACCTTGTTCATTAATATAAAGGGCCAGTTTTGGGCTGCGCTGAGTCTGTTCTATAATTAAACGAAAAAAAGCTGCATTTTCTGGAAGCACTAAGTGATTTTTAAGATTTATGAGGGTCTGAATTAGATAGGAGCGTAGATCATCTTCACTTTGTTCAAAAGGTACACAGATGTCTTTAAAAAATTGCTCACGGCGATAATCACAAATTGCAGTAAACAAGCCTTCTTTATTGCCAAAAAATTTGTAAATGGAAGCTTTAGAGCCACCTGCGTGATTGACAATATCATCTAAAGACACCGCATCATACCCCCGTTCTAGAAATAGCTCATTTGCGCTAAGCAAAAGCGCCAGGCATCGTTCATGGCCACGTTTTGTTTGCGGTATGTCACGAGCTAAAGGTTCTAATTGAGCGAGTTCTTGCATATGGTGTATAGAGTCAATAATCAAAGAAATGAAAACATTTGCAATGATAGCAAAAATATGCACACATTTCTTAAAATAAAGGTGTTGTCTTGTTAAGACACAATTATGAAAAATAAAAATAACACTATGTGTTTGATGAATATTTGACTAAAGTTTTAGAGTATAAGTTCTAAATAGTCATAGATATGAAGAACTTTATGGCTATACTCGGAATTCGATAAGTAAAGTGAAAACTGTGGAAAGGAATATGACACAACAAATGTCTGCAGGCTTAAGATTTAGACAAGCACTGGAAGTGGAAAAACCATTACAAATTATCGGCACAGTAAATGCCTACGCAGCCATGATGGCGAAGGAAGTGGGTTATAAAGCCATTTATGTCTCTGGTGCAGGTGTTGCCAATTATTCTTATGGTTTACCTGATTTAGGAATGACCAGCTTAGACAATGTTCTTGAAGATGTTCGTCGTATTACTGAACGTGTAGATACGCCGTTGTTGGTGGATATTGATACAGGTTGGGGCGGTGCATTTAATATCGCTCGTACTGTTAAACAAATGATTGCTGCAGGCGCTGCAGCCGTTCATATTGAAGATCAGGTTGCGCAAAAGCGTTGTGGTCACCGTCCAAATAAGGAAATCGTGACACAACAGGAAATGGTCGACCGTATTAAAGCTGCGGTAGATGCGAAAACTGACTCAAACTTTGTGGTCATGGCGCGTACTGATGCCTTGCAGAAAGAAGGTTTGCAAGCGGTCATTGATCGAGCCTGTGCCTGTGTAGAAGCGGGTGCGGATGCCATTTTTGCTGAGGCAATGACTGACATTACCATGTATCGCACGGTGTGTGATGCGGTCGGTGTGCCGGTACTGGCAAACATTACCGAATTTGGTGATACGCCTTATTACACGGTAGATGAACTGGGTGAACAAGGGATCAGCATGGTGCTTTATCCACTTTCTGCAACGCGTGCAATGCAAAAAGCGGCATTGGAAGTGATGCGCTCTATTCGTGAAAATGGGACGCAAGTTAACGTATTGGACAAGATGCAACAACGTAAGGAACTTTACGAATTCCTTGATTATCATACCTTTGAAAACACTTTAGATAAATTGTTCAAATAATTGATTCAAAATGGAGAATTAAAAAAATGGCTGAAGGAAAAGTACTCACCGGCGCGGGATTGCGCGGACAAGTGGCAGGTAAAACAGCGCTATCAACAGTGGGTAAGAGCGGCGCAGGCTTAACTTATCGTGGTTATGATGTGCAAGATCTGGCTGAAAACTGTCAATTTGAAGAAGTAGCATATCTAATTTTCTTTGGTGAATTGCCAACGGCAGAACAGCTTGATGCTTATAAAGCCAAATTAAAATCTTTACGTGCAATTCCACAAGCATTGAAAGAAGTATTGGAACGTATTCCAGCTGATTCGCATCCAATGGATGTGATGCGTACCGGTGTTTCTATGCTCGGTAATCTGGAAACAGAAAAATCTTTTGATGAACAGCAAGATGTTGCAGACCGTATTTTAGCGACTTTGCCTGCAATCATTTGCTATTGGTATCGTTATAGCCACGATGGCGTACGTATCGAAGAAAATACTGATGATGATTCAATCGGTGCACAATTCCTGCATTTACTTCGTGGTGAAAAGCCAAATGAATTGCATGAACAAGTGATGAATGTATCGTTAATTCTTTATGCAGAGCATGAATTTAACGCTTCAACATTTACTGCACGCGTATGCGCTTCAACATTGTCTGATATGCATTCGTGTATCACGGGTGCAATTGGTTCACTTCGTGGTCCATTGCATGGTGGTGCAAACGAAGCTGCTATGGAAATGATTGAAAACTGGACATCAGCCGATGAAGCTGAACGTGAAATGCTCGGTAAACTTGAGCGTAAAGAAAAGATCATGGGCTTTGGTCATGCAATCTATAAAGACAATGACCCGCGTAATGGTATCATCAAAATCTGGTCTGAGCGTTTAGCGAAAGATGTAGGTGATACGGTACTTTATCCTGTATCTGTACGCTGTGAAGAAGTGATGTGGCGTGAGAAGAAATTGTTCTGTAATGCGGATTTCTTCCATGCATCTGCATATCATTTCATGGGTATTCCAACCAAACTGTTCACGCCAATTTTTGTAATGAGTCGTGTAACAGGTTGGGCAGCGCATGTGATGGAACAACGTGCAGACAATCGTATTATTCGCCCAAGTGCGGATTATACCGGTCCAGAATTGCGTAAAGTGGTGCCGATTGCAGAGCGTACTGCAGCGTAAATTATAAAAGTTGTAATAAAGCCTCGATTGAGGCTTTATTTTTTAGCTCTTTATTTTTTTAGTGTGAGTAAAACAGGATCTTCAATGCTATAGCCCGTTTCAAAAGGAATACCGAGGTATTTAACCGCGACAACGATTTTGTTGTGTTGCGGAATTTTAAATGCTTGGGAAATATTTAAATAGGGTTTATAGGCTACGGCTTTATGTTGCAGACTGCTTAATTGTGGAGTGGTGACTTTATAACGATACTGATATTCAGTGATTAAATCATCAAATCCAGAGTTTACAGATTTTTGTACGCGTGTTTTTTTCACGATTTGAACTTTAGCTGATGCTTTATTTACAGCAATTAAGGGAGTTAATCTTTTTTTAATTTTTAAAATGTCTTTATTAAATTGCGTGCTGTCTTGATCGTAATCAATTTTCTTGGTTTTAGGATTGATATAAAGCGAATTGACCTGAATGAGTTTTTCAGGCTGCTTGTTGTTTTTAAATTGATAATAGTAGAGTTGTGGCAGACGACCACGACCATCTTCATAGTGTTTGAGTAGATAGACTTTTTGGTCTTTGACATCATAACCCAAGAATTCTACATTATGAGGTCCTCCCACAGTTGCAAAACTGGCGCAGGGGAGCAGGATTAAACCGAATATAAAAGTTTTGAATTTCAACATAACTAAACTCCATCAATGAGTTTGATAATTTCTGCTGCAATATGCTGGGTTAAGACAGAAAGCCTGTGTAAAGGTGTTCCATCAATAAAATAATGAAAGTTGTGGGTTTTATTTAAGTATAAAATTGAGATAAAAAAAGTGCCTTCGGGTTTTGTTTTTGTTGCACTACCACCAGGTTTGAGTAAGCCGGTACAAGCCACAACAATATCTGCGTGAGTAAATAGTTTTTTGCCATGGATCGCCATGGCTTCTGTGACTTCGGCAGATTCGGCCGTGTATTTTTCTATAAGCTCGGCATCAATATTCAGGAGATCAATCTTGATGGAAGGATCATAACTAACCACACCACCCAGCAAAATCTCTGCACCACTGTTCTTGCAAATAGAAAATTGACTGGAAAGGTAGCCAGAGCTGGCACTTTCAATAAAGGCAATCTTTAATTGATGTTGTTCAAGTAGGTCACAACATTTTTTTAACATGATTAAAAACCCTAAAAGTTATCTCTATTTTAACTCAAATATCACTCGGCTCTGGTATTGCAGTAGAGTAGGAGAGATCAAGTTTTAAATTTTTCTACTTAATTTTTTCATTTCAAAGAATAACGTGGATTATATTTTTAGTAGTACTATTTTTGGGATTAAACTTGGATTGTTATCCATAGTGATCAAATATGGATTAATCATCCAATAAAAAACCCAGTAAAATCACTGGGTTTTTTGCATTTAAACTAAAGTTTAACTTAGTTTTCAAGCGCAGGCGTTGCAGCAGCAATTGCAGCAGCAACCGCATCATCTTCAGACTGAGTAGCAGAATTTGATTTTGATGGCGTTGCTTGAGTCGGTTTTTCTTCGGCTTTAGGCGCTTCAGCCTTCGGTGCTGCAGTTTTAGGCGTTTCAGCTTTTGGAGCTTCCGTGGTTGCTGGTTGAGTTACTTCACGGCGAATTACAGTCGTTGTATTCGCAGTTTCCTGGCGTTCTATTTCAACATTTGTAGGAGTTTCAGCTTGTGTATTTTCAGTTGCATCTAATGGTTGTAATTGAACAGGTTCATTCACTTGTTCAGTTTGTTGAGTGGTCTCAACTTTTTCTTGTTCGTCTTCCTTCGGTGCTTCTTTTTTTACACACGCTGTCAATAATAAAGCTGCTGCAATAGCGCCACAAATCAAAAAATTTTTATTCATAATTGCACAAAACAAAGCATTAATAGGATGCAAGCATTATAACAGCAAATACCAAGATGAAAATCCTATAAAGTCCCTCTAATTTTTTATCGGAAATGCTGATAGAATAACCAATTGTTTGTTGTTCTTTGAATTGATGCGGAATGACTTTGCTTTATAGGTACAGAGTAAAGTAAAATTGCGCAACATTGCAGGCCGATTTAGGCTCGATTGTACGAGAAACCCAATGACCCATTTTATTTTCGTGACTGGTGGTGTAGTTTCATCACTAGGTAAAGGTATTTCAGCTGCTTCAGTTGCTGCACTTTTAGAAGCCCGTGGTTTAAAAGTAACCATGGTCAAAATGGATCCATACATTAATGTCGATCCAGGGACAATGAGTCCTTTCCAACATGGTGAAGTTTTTGTCACAGAGGATGGTGCTGAAACTGACCTAGATTTGGGTTATTACGAACGTTTCTTGCGTCGTGCGAAAATGACCAAACTGAATAACTTCACTTCAGGTCGTGTTTATCAAGACGTACTTAATAAAGAACGTCGTGGTGACTACCTTGGTGGTACTGTTCAGGTTATTCCACACATTACGGATAATATTAAAGAACGTGTTCTTCGCGCAGGTGAAGGCTATGACGTTGCGATTGTTGAAATTGGCGGCACAGTAGGTGACATTGAATCTCTCCCATTCATGGAATCTGTACGTCAGTTGATGGTTGAGCTTGGTCACAATCGTACCATGCTCATGCATTTAACTTTATTGCCATACATCAAATCTGCAGCTGAACTTAAAACCAAACCAACACAACACTCTGTAAAAGAGCTTTTGTCGATTGGTATTCAGCCAGATATCCTGATTTGCCGTACCGAATACGACGTCGATGCTGACACGACACGTAAAATTGCGTTATTTACCAACGTTCAAGCACGTGCTGTGGTTGTGTGCAAAGATGCGCGTTCGATTTACCAAATTCCACGTACGTTCTATGAGCAAAATGTTGATGATTTAATCTGTGAACGTTTTGGTTATAACGATTTGCCAGAAGCTGATCTTTCAGATTGGGATAATGTCGTTGAAGCATTATTTAATCCTGAATATACAGTTCGTGTAGCGATGGTTGGTAAATACGTTGAACTTCCAGATGCATATAAATCTGTAAATGAAGCGCTTTTGCATGCTGGGGTTAAAAACCGCGTTAAAGTTCAAATTGATTATGTCAATGCGGAAGAACTTGAAAGCCAAGATGTGAATGAAGTATTGAAAGATGCTGATGCAATCTTGGTTCCAGGTGGTTTCGGTGAACGTGGTACTGAAGGCAAAATGAAAGCAATTCAATTTGCTCGCGAAAACAAAGTACCATTTTTGGGTATTTGTCTAGGTATGCAACTTGCGGTGATTGAATATGCACGTAACGTTGCCGGTATTGCTGATGCTACTTCTACCGAATTTAACCGTTCAACCAAATCACCATTGATTGGTTTAATTACTGAATGGTTAGATGAACGTGGTGAGGTTCAACAACGCAGTGTTGAATCTGATCTTGGTGGAACCATGCGTTTGGGTGCCCAAAAATCAGAATTGGTTGAAGGTACTAAAACTCGTGAAGTGTATGGTAGTGCTGACATTATTGAACGTCACCGTCACCGTTACGAAATGAACAACCGTTATATTCCTGTGCTTGAAGAAAACGGCATGAAAATTTCAGGTTATTCACCAGTACAACATTTGGTAGAAACTGTTGAAATTCCTCAACATCCTTGGTTTATTGCTGTACAATTCCACCCGGAATTTACAAGTTCTCCACGTGATGGACATCCATTATTTGCTAGCTTTATTGACGCTGCTAAAAAACAGTATCAAAAAACCAAATAATGTTGCTCTAGGAATAAACTAGGAAAGTTTAAATAATGTCGCAATTAAAACCACAAGAAATTGTACGTTTAGGCGATATACAAATGGCAAATCACTTGCCATTTGTATTATTCGGCGGAATGAACGTACTTGAATCTAAAGACTTAGCTTTTGAAATTGCTGAAACTTATGTTGATATCTGCACACGTTTAGATATCCCATATGTATTTAAGGCAAGTTTTGATAAAGCCAATCGCTCTAGTTTGCACTCTTTCCGTGGCCCAGGTCTGGAAAAAGGTCTTGAGTGGTTAGCGGACATTAAAAAACATTTCAATGTACCGATCATTACCGATGTACATGAGCCTTACCAAGCTGCGCCTGTAGCTGAGGTGGCTGATATTATTCAGCTACCCGCATTTTTGAGTCGCCAGACTGACCTTGTTGAAGCAATGGCAAAAACTGATGCCATCATTAACATCAAAAAAGCACAATTCCTTGCTCCACATGAAATGCGCCATATTTTGCATAAGTGTTTAGAAGCAGGAAACGACAAACTGATTATTTGTGAGCGTGGTTCGGCATTTGGTTACAACAATTTGGTTGTAGACATGTTGGGCTTCGACATCATGAAAGAAATGGATGTCCCTGTGTTCTTTGATGTAACGCATGCGCTTCAAACCCCAGGTGGTCGTGCGGATTCAGCAGGTGGACGCCGTGCGCAAATCACCACGCTTGCGCGTGCAGGTATGGCAACTGGTTTGGCTGGTTTATTCCTGGAAGCACATCCAGATCCAGAACACGCCAAATGTGACGGTCCATGCGCACTCCGTATGTCACAGCTTGAGCCGTTCTTGGCGCAATTAAAAGAATTGGATACTTTGGTTAAAGGATTCAAAAAGTTAGATACTCATTGATGCTTTAAATAGCATCTAGTTATTCAATCAACTGAGGAATTGTTCATGAGTCAAATCGTTGACATCCGTGCACGTGAAATTTTAGACTCTCGTGGTAACCCAACCATCGAAGCAGACGTAATCTTAGAATCTGGCGTAGTTGGCCGTGCATGTGCACCATCTGGTGCTTCAACTGGTTCTCGTGAAGCTTTAGAACTTCGTGACGGTGATAAATCACGTTACTTAGGTAAAGGTGTTCGCACTGCTGTTAATAACGTAAATACGTTAATTCGTGATGCTTTAGTTGGTAAATCAGTATTCGAACAAAAAGACATCGACAATACGATGATCGCGTTGGACGGTACTGAAAATAAAGAAAAATTAGGCGCAAACGCAACTTTGGCAGTTTCTTTGGCTGCTGCGCGTGCTGCTGCTGATGAAAAGAAAATTCCTCTTTTCCAATACATCGCAGACTTACGTGGTCAATCAATCTTGACTATGCCTGTGCCAATGATGAACATCATCAATGGTGGTTCACATGCAGACAATAACGTTGATATTCAAGAGTTTATGATTGAGCCTGTGGGCTTTACTTCATTCTCTGAAGCGCTTCGTGCAGGTGCTGAAATCTTCCATTCTTTAAAATCAGTTTTAAAGAAACAAGGTTTAAATACAGCGGTTGGTGATGAAGGTGGTTTTGCACCAAACTTACGCTCAAACGAAGAAGCAATTACCGTAATTCTTGAAGCGATTGGTCAAACGGGTTACAAAGCTGGTTCTGACATCATGCTTGCGCTTGACTGTGCATCTTCAGAATTCTACAAAAATGGTCAATACATTCTTGCGGGCGAAGGCAACAAAGCGTTCACAAGCAATGAATTCTCTGACTATTTAGCTGGTTTGGTAAAACAATACCCAATTATCTCGATTGAAGATGGTTTGGACGAGTCTGACTGGGAAGGTTGGTCTTACTTGACTTCAATCCTTGGCGATAAAATCCAGTTGGTTGGTGATGACTTGTTCGTAACGAATCCTAAGATTTTACAACGCGGTATTAATGAGAAAGTCGGTAACTCGATCTTAATCAAATATAACCAGATTGGTACCTTGACTGAAACTTTAGATGCAATCTACCTGGCTAAAGCAAATGGTTACTCTACTGTAATTTCACACCGTTCAGGTGAAACTGAAGATTCTACCATTGCGGATCTTGCAGTAGGTACAGCAGCGGGTCAAATCAAGACCGGTTCACTTTGCCGTTCTGACCGTGTGGCTAAATATAACCAATTGCTTCGTATTGAAGAATTGACTCATGCTGCATATCGCGGTAAAGCTGAATTCAAAGGTTTGAACTAAGCGACTAATGCGATTTATGTTAAGTATATTTAACTCCGCTGCGAGTAAAGTATTATTGGGCCTTGCGATCATTTTGATCGCGGGGTTTCAGTACTTATTCTGGTTTGGCGAAGGTGGTTATCATGACCATCAAAAACTGGCCCAAAAAATTCAACAACAAACAGAAATAAATACGGAATTAAAAGAACGTAACCGTGTTTTAGCTGCTGAAGTCTATGACTTGAAAAATGGTATTGAAGCCATTGAAGAACATGCCCGTTTAGACCTAGGTTTGGTCAAGCCGCGTGAAACTTTTGTGCAAATGAGCATGATTGGCACGCACTATAAACCGATTTATATTGACCCAAATGCCAAAGTAGATTTAAGAACAAATGAAGACGACACGGGAGCACCACCCGCAAATGCGCCATAAAATTTGGGCGGTTATTCCTGCTGCGGGTTCTGGAAGTCGTTTTTCTAAAACTGAACTTAAACAGTATCAGATGATTCAAGGTCAGACTGTATTAGAGCATACAGTGAGCCGTTTGAATGATTTGCCACTTTCAGGTTATGTCTTGGCAATCAGTGAAGATGATTCGGTTGCAAAAACATTGAATTTTACTCAGCCTGATAAAGCTCATTTTTGTGTCGGTGGAGCAGAACGGGTTAATTCTGTTCTGAATGCGCTGACTTATTTAAGCCAGATGGCTTCACCTGATGATTTGGTCTTTGTGCATGATGCTGCACGTCCTTGTGTCACCCAAGATTGTTTGAATCGTTTAGTGAATACTGCAACACAGGAAAACTGTAGTGCGATTCTGGCCATTCCTGTTCGTGATACTTTAAAATTTGTTGAACAAGAAAATAATATTGATAAAACCGTAAGCCGTGATTATTTATGGCAAGCACAGACACCACAAATTTCAAAGTTAGGTATATTGAAGCACGCCATTGAAAAAGCGTTGCAGGATGGCATCACGATTACGGATGAAGCCAGTGCTTTGGAGTATGTGGGTGAGCCAGTAAAAGTGGTACAGAGTCGTTCAGACAATATTAAAATCACCTATTCTGATGATTTGGAACTGGCCAAATTGATTTTATCCTCACAAAAATAAAATAAAAAATGGCTTCAGATGTATTATCTCTAGAGCTTTAAATTTATACTTTGCCATCGCATTTAAACACTCAAATATTTCAAATGATACCATCACCTCAGTATCGTTTTTTACGTCACTCTTTACGTGATGGTAGAAGCATTAAACATGATTCATCCAGATGGACTAGATTACATTTAGATCCATGGCTACTTTGTTTTCTTTTATTGAATTCAGTGTTGGGATTGATGGTGGTCTATAGTGCAACCATGCAAGATAGCAGCATGGTCATCCGCCAAGCCACAAGTTTTGGTGTCGGCTTTATCATCATGTTTCTTTGTGCACAAGTTCCGCCAAAAGTCTATCAGGCAGCAAGCCCTTATTTTTATATACTGGGCATTGTGCTGTTGGTACTGGTGCTGATTATTGGTGATACCCGTTTGGGTGCCAAGCGTTGGCTAACCATCCCGGGTATAGGCAGTATGCAGCCCAGCGAGATTATGAAATTTGCCATGCCGTTAATGATGGCTTGGTTTTTCTCTCGTCGTGCTTTTCCACCGACATTCATGCAAATTGCCATTGGACTCATGTTAATGATGTTTCCTTTCGTATTGGTGGCTTTGCAACCTGACCTGAATATTGGACTTATTATTCCCGGTATTTTTGCTTTATTTCTTTGTGGGATGTCATGGCGCCTCATTTTGGGTGCATTGACGGCACTGGCGGTGGCAGCACCTCTTATTTGGATGTTCTTATTACAGACCTACCAAAAGAAACGGGTTTTAACTTTGTTTGATCCAGAATCGGATGCATTGGGGGCAGGCTGGAATATCATCCAGTCGAAAATTGCCATTGGTTCTGGCGGCTTAACCGGTAAAGGGTATTTGACCGGGACGCAATCGCATTTGGGTTACTTGCCTGAACATCATACTGACTTTATTATGTCGGCCTATGCTGAAGAATATGGCTTTATCGGGGTGTTTTTATTATTCAGTCTTTTTGCGGCCATTATTATTCGTTGCTTAATGATTGGGTTGAATAGCTTCCACAATTTTGGTCGTTTATTTGCCGGCACCATTGGATTGACGTTCTTCTTCTTTGTATTTTTAAACTCGGGCATGGCGAGCGGTATTTTACCCGTCACTGGAGATCCGTTGCCGCTGATGAGTTATGGTGGTTCAGCCGTTATTTCATTACTGGCAAGTATGGGTATTGTGATGTCGATTCATACTCATCGATAAACAAAATAACTATTTTAAAGCGAGATGATAATCTCGCTTTTTTGTGAGAGGGGAAAATGAATCTGTATGAAAAATCATCAATGATGATTGAAGAATTAAACAAACAATTAGATAGTTCAGAGCTGATTGATGGCGGGTTAAGACTTGATTTGGTTTATCAATGTTGCGAAATATCCATAGAACATGGAATTGCTGTAAAGACACTTTTAGAAACTGAATTGTATACTTCAGCACTTGCATTGTTTAGAGTGCAATTTGAGTCTACTGTCCGTGCATATTGGTTGCTTTTGAGTGCGACAAATAATCAAATTCTGAAATTTCAAACTACAAGCATTGCGGACCTATTTAAAAATGAAAAAATACCAATGGTTTCTGAAATGATAGAAAAATTAAAAAATATTGAAGAAATTAGGCCTATGGCACTACAGTTTGAAGAATTTAAATTTTATTCACTTAAGCACTTAAACTTGATTGTTCATACTGGTAAGCATTCTTTAGTAAGAAGTACATTTGGTCTAAATGAGAAGCAGTATAGTGATGTAATGAAACAATCCAATGGATTAACAACTATGGCTGGACAAATTCTTTTAAGACATAGTGGTAAAGAAAAATGGATACATATTTTGCATGCTAAGTACCGTGATTGTTTTTTGATGCAAAAGGATATTTCATCTGAAGAAAAAGCAAGAATTGATGCAATGTATAATAAGTAATAAAGAAAGCCCTCAATCGAGGGCTTTTTTGTTTAGGTGAAGAGCCACGTGTAGTAACCCCAAAACATCAGTGGCCATGCCAGAAATGGGCTAAACAACCATTTCCATAACCAAAACTTTGGAATAAAACCTACACCGTGAATAAAGCCCCCTGAAATACCGATCATGATATACATCATGGTACGGTGGCTATATTCACCATTTGCATCTAGCATCATCGCTGGATGAATCAATAAAATGGCTGCAAGCGGCAATGCCAACAAAAATGAAATGGCCATTGCAAACTTGTTCGGCTTCTTGGTCTCTGTTGTTATTGCAGCTTCAGTCATTTTCTATTCCTCATCCAGATCTTGATGGTGTTCAATGTAAAGGGCGCTGAGTACACCTGCAAAACACGCCATTAAAATTCCAAGAATCCAAGCGAAATACCACATATTTATTCTCCTGACACACAAGCCTAGTAAAGGCTGTGTGAATTATCCTGAACGTGTTTATTGGTGATTACACCCCACATTTTGTAGTAACACCAAGTGGTGTAACACAAGATTAGCGGTACAAAAATACAAGCTGCCACAGTCATTACAGTAAGTGTGTTTTTACTAGAAACCGCATCCCACATGGTCAAGCTGATGGCTGGATTAAGGCTTGATGGCATTAAGAATGGGAACAATGCAAAACCAGCAGTTAAGATTGAACCGATGACAGCCAGACTCGAACCTAAAAAGCTAAAACCAGCCTTGTTTTTCCCTGCAGCAAGCACCACGATGATGCCGCCAAGAATACCCATGATTGGTGCAATCATAGTGATTGGGTAGGTTGAGTAATTGTTCATCCAGCCGTGGTTGCCATTGGTAAGCACTTCTTTGGCTAATGGATTGGCAACCCCATTGGTATCAAATGGTTGTACCAATGTATAACCTTCAATACCACCGAAGTATAACCATGCACCTGCACCCAAGAAGCATGCTAAGAATACCATGCCCATGATTTGAGTGGCTTTGGCAGAACGTGCACGTAAATCACCATCGGTACGTAGCATCAACCAAGCACCACCATGTGCACAAAGCATTGATAAGCTGACTAAACCACAAATCACTGCAAATGGATTAAGCAGGGCAAAGAAGCTACCTGTGTAGGTTGATCGCACAGTTTCATCTAGGGTAAATGGAACACCTAAGAACATGTTGCCGAACGCGACACCAAAGACTAACGCTGGCACAGCACCGCCGACAGCTAAACCCCAATCCCAAGACGTACGCCATTTGGTATTTTCTAGTTTAGAGCGATAGTCGAAACCGACTGGTCGTAAGAATAAGGCGAACAAAACCAGAAGCAGTGCCCAATACATGCCAGAGAAGGCGGTTGCATAAACCATTGGCCATGCAGCAAACAGTGCGCCGCCGGCAGTAATAAACCAAACTTGGTTGCCGTCCCAGTGTGGGGCAATCGTATTGATTGCCGCACGACGTTCATCATCATTTTTACCCACGAATGGCATAATGGCCATTGAGCCCATGTCGAAACCATCGGTCAGGGCGAAACCAATCAGCAATACGCCAACCAATACCCACCAGATAATTTTGAGAAGTTCATATTCGATCATGATTGAGCCTCCGCAGCAGCGTGGTTTTGAGCATCATCTTTTTCAAAATGGTATTTACCAGTATGTAAAGAACTTGGACCCAAGCGAGCAAACTTGATCATTAAGTACATTTCGATAATCAGAAGTACTGTATAGAATGCTGCAAGTGCAATGATTGAACCCCAAATGTCACCAGTGCTTAAGCTTGAAGCAGATAGGTGTGTAGGTAAAACCTCACCAATTGTCCACGGCTGACGACCACCTTCAGCCACATACCAGCCAGTTTGTGTAGCGATCCAAGGCAATGGAAGCCCGTAAAGCGCAAATTTAAGTAGCCAAGGCTTGTTCTCTGCATTGCGTTTAGCCACTGCATAAGTTGCAAGGATAAATAAAAGCAGCATTAAGAAACCTGAAGCCACCATGGCACGGAATGAGAAGAACAATGCAGTTACGTTAGGAATAGTATCCTTGGTTGCTGCTTTAATGTGCTCTTCAGAAGCATCTACGACATTTGGTGTATATTTTTTAAGAAGTAAGCCATAACCTAAGTCTTTTTGATTTTCTTTGAAAGAAGCCATAAGCGCTGGAGAACGGTCGCCTGCACGAAGTTTTTCAAGTTCACCATAAGCATTCATACCATTGCGGATACGGAGTTCATGTTGAACCATTAGGTCTTTAAGACCAGTCACTTCTTTATCTAAAGAACGTGTCGCAATAATCCCCATTACATATGGAATTTTGATGGCGTAGTCAGTGCGTTGTTCTTCCTGATTAGGAATACCAAACAATGTGAATGGTGCTGGAGCAGGGTGTGTATCCCATTCTGCTTCAATTGCAGCAAGTTTTGTTTTTTGCACATCACCTAACTCATAACCTGATTCATCACCCAATAAAATTACAGATAATGTAGAGGCTAAACCGAAGATGGCAGCGATGGCGAAAGAACGACGTGCAAATGGAACATCGCGTTTTTTCAACAAGTAGAAACTTGAAATTGCCAGAACAAAGATTGCACCAGTGACATAACCTGAAGATACAGTGTGTACAAATTTAACCTGAGCCACTGGGTTGAAAATCAAGGCACCGAAGTCAACTAACTCCATACGCATGGTTTCAAAGTTAAACTCTGCACCTACAGGGTTTTGCATCCAGCCATTCGCCACCAGAATCCAGAGTGCTGACATGTTGGAACCGAGAGCAACCAGCCAAGTCACACTTAAATGCTGGACTTTAGAAAGTCGATCCCATCCGAAGAAGAATAAACCAATAAAAGTTGATTCCAGGAAGAATGCCATCAGGCCTTCAATCGCCAGTGGAGCGCCGAAAATGTCACCGACATAATGCGAATAGTACGCCCAGTTTGTACCAAACTGGAATTCCATGGTTAAACCAGTGGTCACCCCTAAAGCGAAGTTAATACCAAAAAGTTTTCCCCAGAATTTAGTCATGTCTTTATAAATTTCTTTACCGGAAATCACATAGGTGGTTTCCATAATGGCAAGAATAAAAGCCAGACCAAGAGTAAGAGGTACAAAAATAAAGTGATACAACGCGGTCATTGCAAATTGGAACCGCGAAAGATCGACCACGCTTTCAGAAATCATCAACGTGTCTCCTTGATTTGGGAAGGACTGCCGGCGATACGCTCGGCAACTTGAGAGTCAAAATTTTTGGGAATAGTGGGGGCGTCGAACCAGATATGTTTAATCGTCAACAAGAGAGCAATCTTAATTATTAATATGATTGTTATCTCGCGAACTAATCGTTGATTAAAATCTTTGGGTATTAAGCTCATGCAAATAAGCCTATTTTTAAAACATAATGGATATTATTAAACAAAAAGTAACTAAAAATAAATAGATTAAACAGTTAAAATAAAAATATATTATTTAAATTAGTAAAAACAATAACTTGTTTGTTGTATATGTTAAAAAATAAACTAATATTTATTTGCTTTAAAGTAGACTAAAAAGCTTTGTATTAATGTTTTTAATCCCAACTAAAATGGTCATGTATTATATTTGAAGTTGACTAAAGCAGTTAAGTGTTGTATTTAAATCCGACTAAAACAGTCGTATATAATTAAAAAAATATTTATTAAATGAGATTGATTCATATTTTAATTAAAATTAAAGGACTTTTAAAAAAGAGAATAATAGGGTTGTGGAATTAAATATTCTATTCATCAAAGCTGTTATGAAAATTTAGTTTAAATAAAAAAGACCGCCCTCAGGCAGTCTCATGTTGGATATTTTGAATTCTAGAATTTGATTTCCATACCTAAACCGTAAACACTTTCATCAGCGTTACCTTTTTTAGGTGAGTTATCCCATTCACGCTGAACTGCGTTAGCAAACAATTTGGTTTGGCTATTTAATTTGTAATCTGCTCCAATACCCCATTGGTCTACAGAGCTATCACCCGATGCACCACCCAGTACTGCATAGTCAGTATCAGCTTGTTGATATTGGGCTTTAAAAGTCCACGGTGTATTTGCAAGTTTGTAAGTTGCAGAGATTAACCATGCATCTTCTTCTACTTTGTTATAGTCACCTGCATAAGCTTCATTAACTGCTAGTGTAGCGGGATTATCGAGAGTTAATCCTTTAAGATTGGTATAATCTGAAATCTCAGCAGTTTGCCACATTGCACCTACAGATAAACCGGTAGCACCAATTTTACCTAGGTCGAAAGAACCACCTACACGGATTGCATCAGCAGGAGCATTTGAGATACCGACAGCAGCGAAGTCGCCTACAGATTTGAAGTTTCCTGCAATCACGCCTTCGAAGCCTAAATCTTTATTGGCATATGAAAGTGAAGTAGAGATACCATCACCAATGCTGTCACGTGCTCCATCAGTATATTTAGTTGTTTCAGTGGTAGACTCACCTTGTTGAGCTTGAAGTGCAAATACTAAACCACCCATCAGTTTAGGATCGGTTTCAATCCCAATGACATTTTCTACACGCTCTTCACCATACATCATTTCTTTGATGTCAGCATGTGCGTAGTCATTAAATACGTCACGGTATCCACCAGCAGCGTCTTTAAATGGGGTATCTATAATACCTGCTTTTAATGTACCTACATCAGCCCACTTTAAACCAGCGAAGATATTACGTTTTTTAAATACGTCATCACCACCATCTACATCTACTTCCCATTCGGCTTGGTAAATAGCAGCAAGTTTATCAGTCAGTTTTTCTTCACCTTTAACACCAAGACGTGAAGCATTGGAGTTTAATTCAGTGACTGAATCTGTACCATTATCATAGCTGTCAACACTTACATTCAATTTACCATATACAGTTGGTGCTGCTTGTGCTGCACTCATCCCCATAGCCGCTACTACAGTAGCGAGAAGCAATTTTTTCATTGAGATTTCTCCAAAACACGGTTCTAAATGGCATTCGCCTTACTTAACACTTCTTTTTAGTTTGCTTAAGTACAAAAAGTTACAGAAGCTCACCAACTTGCTATGCAGTATCTGTAATCTTTGTGACAAAAAAGTGAATGACAAATGACAGTTTGATGACGCGTTTAGATTGATCTTTAAACTAAATATTTCTTTTTTATTCTGTATTTATAAAAAAATGGAGCCAAAGCTCCATTTTTTGGATTCATTTTAAATCAAAGTGCGGCTTTAATTTTTTCCGCCAAGGCTTGGATTTTTTCTTGATCACCCATGTGCAAAGCATGCTTACCTAATTCATGAACCGAACTTGGAATAAGGTGAAAATGTACATGCGGCACAGTCTGACCAGCGGATGCGCCTGAAAGTTGCATCAGTACAATGCCTTTTACTTCAAGTGCTATTTCCATCGCTTGCGCAACTTTTTGCACAATTTGAATGGTGTAAGCAGCAGCGTCAGGAGGTAGATCAAGCAATGTTATAGCAGGTGTTTTAGGGATGACCAGCGTGTGACCTTCAGCTTGAGGCATGATGTCCATAAAAGCGAGAACTTGATCGTCTTCATACACTTTAATTGCAGGAATTTCGTTGCGGATAATTCGTGCAAAAATATTTTGATCATCGTAAAGCATGTCTAATCCTTGAAAGTGATTGTGTACTGTAATTATTTACAGTTCAATTCTTTCTGACGATCTTTGATAGCGTCAAGTCGTTGTTGCTCTTTTTCTGAAAATTTTGGTTTAGTTGTATAGCAATTATCATTGCCAAACTTCGCCTTTGCATCCGGGTCTTTAAAGCAAAAACCTTTAGATGCGTAAATGACATCATGGTCATTTTTCAATTTTTGACATTCTTGCTCTGGCGTTGCTGCAAAAGCACTTGCCCCAATAAAAGTTGCAACACTAGCAAAAATTGCAAAACTTAACTTAGTCATGAGAGTTTCCTCTGTAAGAACATTGTGTATAACACATAATCACAATATTAGGTTTCGTTATCATTATTCAATGGCGAGTTATTACTCAAGTGTAATTTTACTCCATGATTCGTACATTTTTACAGCGCTAGAAAAGTCACTGTCTTTTTCAGCTAAATTACTGGAAGCCTGAATTAAACTTTGGGTGAGGGCAATGACTGGCGCAGAAAGTTTGGCTTCACGAACCAAGTCTAAAGCAATACCGGTATCTTTGGCTAATAACGGTAGGGCAAAGGTCAGAGGAAAACTACGGTTTAAAATACGCTGCGGTAAAACAGTTTCCGTGACACCGCTTTTACCACTGGATGCATTAATACAATCTAAGGCTTCGTTCAAGTTTACGCCATGTGCTTTGAGGGCAGTAAAACCTTCGGCAACTGAACAAAGATTTACAGCCAATAACATATTGTTTACTGCTTTAACTGCAAATCCTGCACCTGGGCCACCGACATGTTTAATCAGTTTGCCGAAGGCTTGAATAGCGGGCAGGGCTTTTTCAAAAGCTGTAGCTTCTCCACCAATCATCACAGTCAACGTAGCATTTTCTGCACCAATGGTTTGACCACTGACAGGTGCATCAAGGAAATCTACATTTTGTAATTTGAGTTGCTTTGCTAAGTTTTTTGCAGATTCAGGAACACCACTGGTGCAATCTACCCATATCGCGCCAGATTTAATCTGAATCGTTGCAATGAGATCTTCCACTTCTTTACTGGTCGGCAGGCAAGAAAAAATGATATCTGCCTGAACCGCTTGTTCCAGTTCGACTGCCTGAGTGCCAAATTCAGTTGCATGTTGTTTGGCTTTTTCGAAATTACGGTTCCATACATAGACCGTGTCGAAATGTTGAGGCAAATGTGCTGCCATGCGGTAACCCATAGCCCCTAAGCCGATGAATGCAACTGACTGAATCATGATGTGTCCTTTATATTTTGCTTGATCTGTGTTTTAGCCAAGTGGTCATAAATGGCCAGAACTCATTGGCACTGGCTCGGCTGGACATCAGCCCTAAATGACCACCGGGGATAAGAGTAAACGTGACATCTGGACTATTTGTCAATTCAATTAAAGGCTTAACCGCTTCTATAGATACAATCTGATCGCTACGACCCGCACCCACCAATACAGAGCACTCGATATTCTTTAATTCGATATTCTTATCTTGTAATTGGATAATGCCATTTTTTAGTGGATTTTGTAGCCAGACATTAAAAATCATGTCCTGATTGATCCCACCGGGATAATCAATCATGCGGTTGAGGAAGCGTCCCATCGTCGCGTGCTCATACAAAACTTGCGTGTTATCCAGATTCAGCAGCAGCTGCTTTTGACTTTGAATCCATCCAATAGGATCAATAATTTTAAACCCGAATGAATTTAATACTCCCGGAGTATGGAGCAGCGATTTAGGTAAAGTTTCGGAATAGATTTTGTTTTGCAGCGCTTTATTTTTGGTAATGAGTTGATTGACCTTTTGAAAAAGTTTACCGGTACGACCCGAGGCATGACTGTCCACCGGACTGCCCAATACAATTAAATTTTTAACGTAGTTCGGTTTATGCAGTGCGCAATACAGCATGACAAATACACCGGCCATACTCCAGCCATGCAGTGAAATTTCATCGCTGTTGGAATGCTGACGAATTTGGGCAATGCAATGGGGGATTGCATCATCAATAAATGACATGAAATTGAGGAAACGGTCTTTATAGTTGTATTGACCCCATTCCACTAAATAGACATCAAAACCACTATTTTGAAAATGCTTTACCAATGAACGGTAAGGGTATAAGTCATAAATGGCCATGCTGATTGCCAGAGGTGCAACAAAAACCAGTGGTTCTTTATATTGTCTATCCGGCGAGGCGTAATAACGAATACGGGTTTGTTTGTACTCTGCAATGATTTCATAGGGCGTAGTTTGCGATAAAACTAGCGATTTTGAATTAAACAAACGGGTCGACAGGTTTTTAAGCTTGCTTTTCTGTTTGGCAATTTTATTTTTAACTTGAATCATTGCTGCGGGTACTAACATATGAGTGGATTGATCGAAGTGTAGGCGATAATTATGGATTATACCTTGACCTTAAATACCATAGGCGCTCAAAATGTTGGCAATTATTAGCAACGGCAGTCCAAGGACTGGGTAGGAAAGATGAGCCAACAAGACGACATTGAATACCAATTAGATACTTTAGCCATTCGTACAGGTCATACACGTAGTTTTGAAGGTGAACACAGCGAGCCAATTTTCCTGACATCTTCATTTGTTTATGAAAATGCAGCAGAAGCAGCCGCTAAATTTTCGGGTCAAGAACCGGGAAATATTTATTCACGTTTTACCAATCCGACTGTAGCGATGTTCGAAAAACGTTTAGCAGCTTTGGAAGGTGCTGAACGTGCTGTGGCAACCAGTTCTGGTATGGCAGCCATTATGGCTGTTGCAATGTCCTATTTGAAAATGGGCGATCATGTTATCTGTTCACGCGCCGTGTTTGGTTCGACTGTATCTTTGTTTGAAAAATACGTGGCTAAATTTGGTGTAACTGTTGATTTTGTTGATTTGACAGATTTGCAGGCATGGAAAAATGCCATCAAGCCTGAAACCAAACTATTGTTTGTAGAATCTCCATCCAATCCGCTTGCTGAAGTTGCTGATGTTCAAGCCTTGGCAGATCTTGCCCATGCCAATGGTGCATTACTTGCGATTGATAACAGCTTCTGTACTCCAGTCTTGCAACAGCCGATTAAATTTGGCGCGGACTTGGTGGTTTACTCGGCGACTAAATATCTTGATGGTCAAGGCCGTGCTTTGGGTGGCGCCGTAGTCGGTAACCACAAACTGCTTGAAGAAGTATTTGGTTATGTACGTACCACCGGTCCATCAATGAGCCCATTTAACGCTTGGGTATTCTTGAAAGGTCTGGAAACTTTACGTTTACGTATGCGTGAACATTCAGCAAGTGCACAGAAACTGGCTGAATTCTTGAACAACCATGAAAAAGTTGAAAAAGTGTATTACGCTGGTTTAACTTCGCATGTGGGTCATGAGCTTGCAGCGAAGCAACAAACTGGTTTTGGCGGTATTGTTTCGTTTGAAGTAAAAGGTGGTCGTGAAGGGGCTTGGAAAGTCATCGACAATACCCAATTTATATCTATCACCGGTAATTTAGGTGATGCGAAATCGACAATTACTCACCCAGCGACGACAACTCACGGTAAACTCTCAGCGGAAGCGAAAGAAGCTGCAGGTATTCGTGAAGGTTTAATTCGTGTATCTGTTGGTTTAGAAGATATTGATGATATTATTCGCGACATTAGTCGTGGTTTAGATTTAATCTAATTTTTTATAAACATTGATTTAGAAATTGATTGTTCGGAGAATTTTATGAACATTAATATGTTGATGCAGCAAGCGCAGCGCATGCAGAAAGATGTTGAAAGCAACATGAAAAAAGCCAAAGAAGAGCTTGCTCAAACAGAAGTTCATGCTGAAGCAGGCGGTGGCTTGGTGAAAGTGACCATGACTTGCCGTAACGTGGTAAAACGTATCGAAATCAATCCTGAACTTCTTCAAGAAGATGCAGATATGATTGAAGACTTGATCGCTGCTGCCATGAATGATGCTGCACGTCAGGCTGAAGCGGTTTCTGAAGAACGAATGAAAGCGGCTAACTCTGGTATGGGCTTGCCACCAGGCCTTGCTGGTTTATTCTAAGGAATACGTTTAGTGTTTAGTGATCGATTTGATCAACTGGTACAAGCTTTACGTATTTTGCCAAGTGTTGGGCCGAAATCGGCTCAGCGCATGGCATTACACCTGATCATGAAAAATAGAGAAGGTGCAGTCGGCTTGGCACATGCCTTAAATGAAGCAACGACCTATATTCATGAATGTAGCGTTTGTCATTCGCTGACTGAAAATGAAGTGTGTGATATTTGCCTGTCACATGAACGCGATGATCAGCTGTTATGTGTGGTGGAATCGCCTGCAGATGTCATGGCAATTGAGCAAAGTGGCAGTTTTCGTGGCAAGTACCATGTACTGGGTGGGCATTTATCGCCACTGGATGGTATTGGCCCTGAAGAAATCGGTATTCCGTATCTGATTCAGCGCTTAAGTCAAGGCAATGTTTCTGAAGTGATCCTCGCAACCAATGCCACAGTAGAAGGTCAGGCAACTGCACATTATCTGGTTGAAGCCACCAAGCATTTACCTCTGAAAATGACCCGAATTGCTCAAGGTGTTCCTCAAGGGGGGGAGCTTGAATATGTGGATAGTCATACTTTAAGTCAGGCTGTTCATAACCGGATGCGTATGAAATAAGTGCCATGCTACTTATTTCATCACTTTTGTTTAGCTTGAAATTTGAGTTTTCCTAGTTTTAATTAAGCTTAAACTTATACAAAAAATATATAAAAGCTGATTGTGTTTTGATTTAAACCCTAAAATAGAGTGAATATGCGTGCTAGATGTAAAATTTGTTATATCTAAATGTTATATATCGGTTAATATGTTTTTAAAGAGAATCTGATTTTAGACTCGGTAATATGTTTCAGTTCATTCAGCAACAAAAAGACTTAGATAATATTTTGCATTTGATGGGTCAGACATCCATTTATGGATTAGACACAGAATTCATCAAAGTGGATACCCTGTGGCCTAAATTAGGTGTATTTCAAATCAATGTTGCAGGTCAGGTCTTTTTGCTCGATGGGACAAGTCTGGATTTGTCTGCATTTTGGCAAAAATTATTTCAAGCACATCAGAATATCTTCCATGCCTGTAGTGAAGATATCGATCTAATTTATCACTATGCACAGCAAAAAAGCCTAAGCAATGTTTTTGATACTCAAGTGGGATTGTCTTTTCTGGGACACGGACTGCAAGTCAGTTATCAAAATGCATTGAAACAGATGCTTGATGTCGATATTGATAAAGGTCAAACGCGATCTGACTGGTTGGCACGTCCGCTTAGTCCAGAACAGCTGACTTATGCTGCAAATGATGTGTTTTATTTGATGAATTTATCCAATAAAATTCAGCATGAATTAACTGAAAAATATTTGCTCGATTTTGCACTCGAAGATTGCCGTCATCTGACCCATGAAATTGGTCAGGAAACTCCATTAGATTTGCTCTACCATGATATTGGTAATTATCGACATTCGCGCCGTCAACTGATGCAGTTACAACAACTGGCTGTGTGGCGTGAACAGATGGTTAAAGCGCTGAATTATCCACGCAGCTTTATTCTGAAAAGTTCAACCATGATTGATTTGGTGGAAAAAAATCCCCGTAATCCTTTCCAGTTATCCGGCATTAAAGATATTCGTCAAAATATCGTGCGCGATCATGGGAAGACCCTTCTAGATTTATTGAAATTCTTGCCCGAGCAGGCGGAATGGCCCCTTCGTATGGCACGTCCAATTCGTCATTCATCAAAAGATATTGGTGAAAAGGTCGATAAAGTCATTCAGGCTGTAGTAGAAGAAACCACCGTACCGAAAGAAGTGCTGATGCGTAAAAAATGGCTCAATGCTCTGTATCAACATGTGGTATTTCATAATGATGAGCAGGATTTACCGGCTTATCTTTTAGGTTGGCGCTATGACCTGTTAACCAAGCCACTGATTGATGTTTTGCATGCTGACGAACAATACCTGTCTACCCAGATGAAGGTGGTGGAATAATTTTTAAACAGATTGATTAAAGAATTATCGTTTATACAAAATCAAGACTGATGCGTTAATAATCACTAATGTATCCGTCTTTTTTTTGCTGTATGCTTGAGCTAAGTTTTATGAGTACTGTTTCACCTATGCATTGTTCAATTTTCAAATCTAGCAAAAAAGATGAAATGTATCTTTACATTGCCCGTCCTGAGCCAACTGAAAACGAAGCTGAAGCAGCAAGTCCACTTGAAATTTTGCCAGAACCGATGCGTATTGCATTTGGTCGTGCAACTTTTGTGATGGATTTAGAGCTATCTGAAAGCCGTAAATTGGCACGTGTAAATGTGTTGCATGTGATTGACTCAATTCAAACCAAAGGCTTCTTTATTCAAGTGCCGCCAGAAGGTTTAATTAATCCTAATCAACCTGCCCCAGAAGGGTTGCGCGGTGCCTAAAGTCGATTCAGGAGTTGCACGATGAATAGTTTTCTTTCACTACTAGATTCAATTCCTGAAGACAGCATCGCTGTCACGGTTTATGTATTAGGCAGCATTATTATTCTTTGGGCGTGGTATGCGATTGCAAAACGCTTGCCTAAACCTTTGGGTGGAATCACGTGGATCATTGGATTTGCGATTTTACTCACGCCTACGGTATCTGAAGGAAATAATGCTTCCATCGCCCCGGCAATTTTTGGGTTGTTATTTGGCATTTTAACCAAAGAAACCGTTTTGGTGTGGTCAAATGCTTCTCTCATTTTATTTGTTGTGGGACTTGGTTTAGTGGTTGGCTATTTATGGTCAAGATACACAGCCAACAAAGCAAAATTTGTAGTACGCAAAAATAGTTCACCGCTTTAAGTAAAACAATAAGGTTAAATCATGTCTGTGGATACTCAACAATTTTCTGGTACAGATCAGTACATTGCGACTGATAGTTTAAAACTTGCTGTAAAAGCTGCACGTGCATTGCAAAAACCACTTTTGGTTAAAGGTGAGCCGGGTACAGGTAAAACTTTACTTGCCGAACAAGTCGCTGAAAGTTTAGGGCTTGAACTGATTACCTGGCATATCAAGTCAACCACCAAGGCGCAGCAAGGTTTGTATGAATACGATGCAGTATCACGTTTGCGTGATAGCCAACTGGGCGACGATCGTGTTTATGACATTAAAAACTACATCAAACCTGGAAAATTGTGGGAAGCATTCACCCGCGAACAACGCTGTGTATTGTTGATTGATGAAATTGATAAGGCAGACATTGAATTTCCAAACGACTTATTGCATGAACTGGACAAAATGTCGTTCTTTGTTTATGAAACCGGGGAAACCATCACCGCGACGCATCGTCCGATCGTGATTATTACTTCAAATAATGAAAAAGAATTGCCGGATGCATTCTTGCGCCGTTGTTTCTTCCATTATATTGAATTCCCTGATGAAGCGACCATGCGCGAGATTATTGATGTGCATTTCCCGCAGGTTTCATCAGCTTTGGTCAATGAAGCTTTGCAAGTTTTCTTCAAACTTCGTCAAATTCCGGGTTTAAAGAAACCGCCTTCAACCTCTGAATTGATTGACTGGTTAAGCTTGCTGATGGCAGATGATATGCCGGAAGACATATTGCGTAACCATGATAAATCGAAAGCCATTCCACCGCTGTATGGTGCGCTGATTAAAAACGAGCAAGATGTGCAGTTGCTTGAACGTTTAGCCTTTATGTCGCGTCGTTAATAAGGAGACATCGCCCCATGTTTGTGCGATTGTTTTATACCTTGCGACGTTACGGCATACCGGTTTCAACACGTGAACTGATTGATCTGAATGAGGCGGTTGCTTCTGGTCTGGTTTTTGCAGATCAGGACGAGTTTTATCAACTCGCTAAAACCGTCATGGTCAAAGATGAACGTTTCTTTGACAAGTTTGACCGTGCCATGAAAGATTACTTTGATGGCATCTCAACCTTTGATCTGGATGATTTACTCAATCAAGTGCATAAATTGCCGAAAGACTGGTTTGATCTTGAATTGATTGAAAAGCATCTGACACCCGAACAGCGTGAAGAGCTTAAAAAAGCCGGTTCACTTGAAGATCTAATGAAGATGCTGGAAGAGCGTCTTCGTGAGCAGCACAAGAAGCATCAGGGCGGCAACAAGATGATCGGTACGGGTGGCACATCGCCATTCGGTGCTTATGGTGATCATCCTGAAGGTGTGCGCATTGGTGGACCGGGACGTAAACGTTCTGCCGTTAAAGTCTGGGAACAGCGTAAATATCAAAATCTCGATGACGAACAGATTTTAGGGACACGCCAAATGCAAATGGCACTCCGTCGTTTGCGTAAATTTGCCCGTCAAGGTGCTGCTGAAGAACTGGATATTAATGGTACGATTCGTGAAACGGCGAAGCAGGGTATTTTAGATGTGCAACTGGTGCCTGAACGTCGTAACCGTATTAAAGTTTTGATGTTGTTCGATGTCGGTGGATCAATGGATTCACACATCGCCCAATGTGAAAAACTCTTCAGCGCTGCCAAAACAGAATTTAAAACTTTAGAGTATTTCTATTTCCATAATTGTCTTTACGATTATGTGTGGAAGGACAATATCCGTCGTTCTAACACCCGTATGAACACATGGGATTTGTTCAATACTTATGGTCGAGACTATCGGGTAATTGTTGTGGGCGATGCCAGTATGGCACCCTATGAGCTAAGCTCGGTGGGTGGTTCGGTTGAATATATGAATGATGAAGCGGGCAATGTCTGGTTGCAGCGTTTACGTCAGCATTTTGAAAAAACCGCATGGCTGAATCCTGAAGAAGACCGTTATTGGCATTACACCCATACCATTGGTCAAATTAAGCAGATTTTTGAAGATCATATGTATCCAATGACCTTGAAAGGTGTGGAAGATATGACAAAATATTTAGCTCGTTAAGCAGAATAAAACTCAACGCGATCATTTTAAATGAAGGAATTGGAAAATGACTCATCAAATTAATGGTATCCCATTGCCAAATGAAGAAGGTTTCTTTGGACAATACGGCGGTCAATTTATTCCACCTCATTTAAAAGAAGCGATGGACGAAATTAATGTGGCATATGAGCAAATTCGCCATACTGCAGAATTTCAAAATGAATTGGCAGATTTGTTTGCCAACTATGTTGGTCGTCCAAGTCCGCTGTTTCATGCCAAGCGTTTATCCGATCAATTGGGTGGAGCGCAAATCTACCTGAAACGTGAAGATTTAAACCACACTGGCGCTCACAAAATTAACCATTGCCTAGGCGAAGCTTTGCTTGCCAAATATATGGGCAAAACTAAAGTTATTGCAGAAACCGGTGCAGGGCAGCATGGTGTGGCTTTGGCAACCGCGTGTGCCTTAGTCGGTATTCCGTGTGAAATTCACATGGGGCAAGTGGATATTGAAAAAGAACATCCAAACGTCGTGAAAATGAAAATTTTGGGTGCCACCCTGATTTCTGTCACACGTGGCACAGCAACTTTAAAAGATGCTGTGGACAGCGCGTTTGATGAATATCTAAAAGATCCGAAAAACTTTATCTATGCCATTGGTTCAGTGGTTGGACCTCATCCATTCCCGAAAATGGTGCGTGATTTCCAATCGATTATTGGCGAGGAAATTAAAGTTCAAACCCATGACCGTTTCGGTTCGAATCCAGATTACATCGTGGCATGTGTTGGCGGCGGTTCAAATGCCATTGGTGCTTTCACTGCATTCTTAAATGAACCCGATGTGAAACTTGTGGGTGTGGAACCTGCAGGACATGGCCTCGATACCAATATGCATTCAGCAACCTTGACTTTGGGCAAACCGAGTCAACTGCATGGTATGGCTTGTTATGTGCTTGAAGATGAGCAGGGTGAACCTTTGCCGGTACATTCAATTGCTTCTGGTCTGGATTATCCGGGTGTAGGTCCACAGCACAGCTTCTTGAAAGACTTGGGTCGTGTGGAATACTCAACCGCAACAGATAAGGAATGTCTGGATGCCTTTGTGACATTGTCGCGTGTAGAAGGCATTGTTCCTGCGCTGGAAAGCTCTCATGCGGTAGCATGGGCGATACGTGAAGCACCCAAAATGGCCAAAGATGTAAAAATCGTGGTGAACTTATCCGGTCGTGGCGATAAAGATGCTGATTATGTTGCGGAAAAATTAGGCTTAAACTAGCGAGAAATCTCCCTCTTGCGCCATATGCAGCTCATCTTTGAAAAAGTGGGTAGTAAAAGTCTCACTTTATTAAAGGGAGATTTAGAGGGATTAAAAAAACCTCTCATTTCGAGAGGTTTTTTTATTGGATTTAAGCGTTTAACTGGCAATATATTGTTGCAGTTGATCAATCAGTTTACGCTGATCATCCATAACAGCTTTGACCAAGTCACCAATTGAAATCAAACCTATCAGTTTGTCGTTTTCAACCACAGGAAGATGACGTAAATGGCGATCTGTCATAAGATCTAAGCAATCTTCAACACTGGTTGATTTGGTCACAGTTAATACTTTTGCAGTCATAATTTCACTGACTGATGTTTCTTTAGAGGTACGTTCCATCAACATAATCTTGCGCGTGTAATCACGCTCAGAAAGAATACCGACTACTTTATCCTGGTCAGTGACCACAACTGCGCCAATGCCTTTATTTGCCATAAGTGAAATTGCTTCAAGTACAGTTGCTTCTGGACTAATGGTAAAAATAGTTTGTTCAATTTTGTCCTGAAGAACTTGTGCTACATTGGTCATTTATTATCATCCTTTGTTGTTTATTCTTTGACATTAAACTTAGCGCGAAATCAGAAAAATGCAAACACTTTTCAATTCAGAAACTTAATTTTACATTTCTCTGTATTTCGCTTTAACGATTTGCACAACTGCCTAAGCATGTTGCAAAGATTCAGAGAAAAAGAAATGACGCATTTGTTGAGTGGTCAATTTAAATTTTCGACTTGAAGAATTACATAAAGCAGGCGTGACTTTTAAGCGCGTTAATGTCGGCAGTAAGGATTCTTGAAAATCCTTGGGCGTGATTTTACGGGGGGTGTAATCTGGCCAGTGTAACTGGGCATAGTTATGCGCTTGAGCACTGTTGAGCCAAAATGGAAAAATGAAGTCCTCATGGTCAGACATCATTGCCCAGCCTTGTTGGTGATATAAACCCCAGAGTACACCGCAGTACGTCATCGACTTTAAAAGTGTGATTTTAAAGAACAAGTCTTTAGGAATAAGCTGTAAAGATTTAATTTGATTCATACCAAAAGCATCTAGTGACTTCAGGAGCTATTGTAGGAAATTTAGATTAAAGTTCAGTGTAAGCTTTGAGAAACAATGTAAGAAAATATGTATTTAAAAACAATAGGTATTAAAAAACGCCACCTTAGTGACGTTTGATTAAGCTTGCATGGTGGCTAAGTTCTGCCAATATTGTGCTTTTAGCGAGTCTCGTTCTACACGGAAACCTTGATAATAGAGTTCTGCTAGGAACAATGCTGCTTTACCATGCCCAGCACGAGCGACTTCTTCCAATTTTTGAACCGCATCTGCAAAATTCATTTGAGATTGAATAGTGTTTACTGCATCTGCATATGCATGTTCTAAGTCTTGATGAGAGAGTTGTTGAATCATATTAAACTCCTTATTGTAATTATGATTGCTAGTGTAAGACTTTTAAGTTCGTCTTGATACTAATTTAACTAGGTATTATTAAATTAATATTACATTAAACCTAAATTGTCAAACAATATATCTGGGTGGGTGTTAATAATTCAAGTTTACATGATTAAACAATGCACAAAATGATTTTTTATTAATATAGATATACGGAAATTGTTAAGTATAAGGAGAATAACATGACAAAAACATTAGATGGTTTGAATTTTGATTTGCCTCCAACAGAAGCTCAAATTATTGAGCTCGCTCATCAACATCGCAAAAATTTAGACGAAGCAGTTTTTCATCAGGAAATTCATCTGGGTGATTTTTGTTTGGCTCAGCGCAAAAGAGTTTATGATTTTACCCGTCAGTTGGATCCACAACAACGTGAACAATTTTATGATGTTTATAATGGTGAGTTAAAGCGTGTCGCGGATGATGATGAACTACATCCAGTTGATTCAGAAAGAGGTGTCGGGGTTTTTGCAATTGCGCTGGTATTGGGGATTATTGCGTTGGTACTTTACTTTGCAGTGATCAGAAACGTAATAGGATAAGCAATTGAGGATTGCTCAATTTCTGCTACAAGTGCTTGGAAATTGAGCAAATCTGCTTGTACTTATTTTTAGCGCACCATACACTACCTTGAGTTCGAGGTAGGTTATGCATATCGCTATACAAAAAATTGTTCAATTAAAATCTGAAATAAAGCTTGAAAATGTTTATAACGTGCTCATTGTTACGATTATCGCAATTATATTAACCCTTGCTTTAATTGCCCTGCATCGACCAATTTCAGTGACACAATTTGAAAATATTGTGAAACTTTCATCCCAAGCCAATTATCCCGATACCCAAGAAATGGCTTTGCTACTGATGCAGCAGCATCAGGTTCCTTATGGTCAATACTTTAAATTGATGCAGGCGCATCAGTTGGAAATGACGCGGGCGCATCAATTACCTCCTTTGCAGGCGGAGCAATAATTGTTTTAGGTGTCTGTTTTATTGAAGGTGAAGGAAGCGTAGGGACATGTGGAAGCAGATTTTGATTGAGTGTTGTTTGCAAAGCCTGTTTATCTAATTTGTCATTGACCACAATGAGTGTTAAGCGTTCAGGATGCAGGTGTTTCCGGATCGCATTTTGTATATCTTGCGCAGTCATTTTCTCTAATAATTGTGGGTACTCATTCAAATAATCGGCAGTTTGGTTGTAAAAACCCATTGAGCCTAACTGGGCATTAATATTGGCATTGCTACTATAATTATTTGGAAAAGCCCGTAACATTCCAGCTTTGGTTTCTTCCAGCTGTTTTTGGTCAATCGGTTGCTGTACAAAATTGACCAAAGCCTGATGAGCGACTTGTATGCTGTCGAGGAGTTGGTCTTGTCGGGTTGAGTAACTAAAACTAAAAGTGCCGGGAACCTGGCTAAATGAAAAAGAACTATAAGCCCCATAGGTATAACCTCGTTTAACCCGCAGCTCTTTCATCAAGACAGAATTAAAACCACTCCCACCAAACATCTGATTGGCAACTTCTAAGGCTAAACGATCTGGATCAAATCGTGTGGTGCCTAAATGCCCCATAATCATATGCGCTTGGCTAGAGTTGAAGGTCATGTGGCGAATATCAAAAGCCGATTTGTCGAGTGGTTGAGCCAGCGGCTTGGCTTTTTCGCCCTGTTTCAAATTACCTGCAATGCGTTCAGAAAGTTGTAGTGCTTCTTTGGCATTGAGTTGACCGGTAATGGCGATATTCAGATTTTGTACCACCAGAAATTGATCACTAAATTGTTTCAGTTGTACTGGGGTAATTTTACTAATACTACGTTGTGTTCCGGTAATGGGTTCTGCATAGGGATGCTTTCCATAGAGTGCTCGATAAAACTGAACATTCATCATCCGGCTTGGGCTTTCCTGGATCTGCTTTTGACCCACCTGAGTATTGCTTAATACCAAATTAATACTCGATTTTTCGAAACTCGAATGATTTAAAACTTCCATCATCATGCCTAAAGCTGGCTCAAGTTTTTTAGGGTCAGATAGCACCCTTAATTTTACAACGAACATATCCCGGTAAGCTTGGGCACTAAATTGAGCACCAACCCGTTCAAAAGTACTGGCAATTTCGTTGGCGGTATATTTTTCTGTGCCTTCATCAATCAGCTTTGCCGCCATATTGGCAATACCATACAAACCTGGAGCGATCTCTTCATCCCGTGCTGCACCTGCATTAAATGTCAGTTGAATATCGACCATGGGGAGATCTTGTGATTCTACAAACAGGGTGCGGACTTTATAGCGATTTTTCAGCTCATGAACATAAGGGGCGCGCAATTGAAGTTGTTGATTATTGATTTTTAAACTTTGTAAAAGGGGAATCGAAATCAAATGGGTTGGATTGTCATCGGTGATGTTATTTAAATCTACGTCCGCAATTGCAGATTGAGCAGCAACAATAGACCCAAGTAAAACAATATCGCGTAGCTTTAACATGTAAAATTCCGTTATGGTGCTTTGTTTTCGGGAGAAAGATATAAAGTGCTGAGATTGTCACGGGTAAAATAAATATTCGCCACGCGCTGAATATCTTTGGGGGTGACCGTTTCAAAATACTTTGGCAGTTCATCCATTAAGCGAAAACTTAAACCGTTGATTTCTAAGTTACCGATCATTTTGGCTTGTCCGGCAATATCATCTTGGCTATAGACTAAATTTGAAACGAATTTAGCCGTCACACGTTCAACCTCTTCGGGTTTAATCAGTTCAGTTTTTAATAGGTCAATTTCACGTTGAATGGCTTTTTCAGCCTCTTGCAAACTCACGCCATCAGCAGGTAATGCGGAAATACTCAATAAGCTGTCTCCACGATTATAGGAATCATAGGAAACACTGATCGCGGTCAAAATTTTCTGGTCGCGAACGAGTCGGTCTTGCAGTCGTGAAGAAATACCACTATCCAGCAAACTTTTGATAATCGTCAGTGCATAGGCATCTTGTGGATTTTTGGCGGTGACCAGTGAATGGACATTCCAAGCCATATATAAATTAGGTACTTGTACAGGTAAGTTGAGTTCCATGTGGCGATAACCAATGCGGTCAAACTCCAATACGTCATTTCTGGCCGGTGTTTTTCTGGCCGGGATGTCGCCAAAATACTTTTGTACTTGCAGCAAGGTACTCTCAGAATCGACATCACCAACAATAATCAATATGGCATTATTTGGGGTATACCAATCCCGATACCATTTTTTGACATCTTCAAGTCGAATATTTTGAAGATTCTTCATGTGCCCAATCACGGGTTGTCGATAATGACTGGTTGGATAAGCAATCCATTTGAATCGTTCGAAAGCGAGAGATCTCGGATTATCGTCTGTGCGTAAGCGCCGTTCTTCCATCACCACTTTAATTTCTGGATCGAAATCTTGCTGACGTAACAGCAGGTTGCTCATGCGATCCGCTTCAAGCTCTAAAGCCATCGGTAAATAGGTTTTTGGGTAAAGCTGATAATAATTGGTGTAATTGGTAAAAGTTGAAGCATTGATACTGCCGCCATAAATACGGCTTAAACGGGTAAATTCGTCATTGGGAACTTTATGGGTTCCTTTAAACATCATATGTTCTAGAACATGGGAAATTCCCAGTAAATTACCTGATTCATCACTACTTCCCACGCCGTACCAAATTTGAGTCATGACCATGGGTGAGCGATGGTCTTCGCGAATAATCACTTTTAAGCCATTTTTAAGCGTGGTTTCAAAGGTGGTGCGTACTAACTCACTCCGTGTCTCGGCATGAACCCATGGGATTTGCATTGAGAGCAAGGCAAAGCCCATGGGTAAAATATGTTTTTTAAAAAAAGACAGCTTTGGAAAAAGTGAGACGTAAATTTTGAGCACAATATTTACCAAAGTGATTAATTGTATTTATGATTATTTTTAAGAAATTCCTGTTTGAAAGCAAGGCGGAGTTGTTCGTTTTTGGTGTGTTGTACGTCTACTGGGGATTGCAAAGGAAATCTATGCTAGAATCCTTGTTTTTCAACGCAATGCTTTTCAAGGATTCGGCATGCAACAGCAATCTAATGGGCAAAATAAATTTTTGATTGATGCTGATATCGGGGATGACGATGTCACTTTACCGAATTTACCTGCGGTAAATGTACCTATTGTTGAAGCTCCAAAACAAGAACAAGCAAGTGTTTCTGCGCCTGTAGCCACAGAAACTGAGCAAGATGATGCATCCAAAAGTGGCTTTTTTAGCCGCATGAAAGTGGGCTTAACTAAAACCCGTAAAAACCTTGCAGATGGCATGGTGAATATTCTGATCGGTGGTAAAGAAATCGATGATGAATTATTAGAGGAAGTTGAAGAGCAATTACTGGTTGCAGATATCGGTGTAGAGGCAACGAAAACCATTATTGCCAATTTAACCGAACGTACCACACGTGGCGATTTGATCTATTCACATTCATTGTATAAAGCTTTACAAGAAGAGTTGGTGGCGATCCTTGCTCCACGTGTCAAGCCTTTACACATTGACCCAAATAAAGCGCCGTTCGTTATTTTGGTGGTGGGCGTTAATGGTGTGGGCAAAACCACAACCATTGGCAAACTGGCAAAACGCTTACAAGGTGAAGGCAAGAAAGTCATGTTGGCCGCGGGGGATACTTTCCGTGCTGCAGCAACAGAACAGCTTCAAATTTGGGGTGATCGTAATAATATTGCAGTGGTTGCACAAGGTCATGGTGCGGATAGTGCATCAGTGATTTTTGATGCTTTTGAAAGTGCGCGTGCTAAAGGTGTTGATGTACTGATTGCCGATACTGCGGGACGTTTACATAATAAAAGTCACTTGATGCAAGAGCTCACCAAAGTTAAACGGGTGATGCAAAAAATTGATGCAACAGCACCGCATGAAATTATGTTAGTGGTGGATGCGGGTACAGGTCAAAATGCGATTAATCAAGTCGAAATGTTTGATGAGGCCGTTGGCCTAACCGGACTTACCATTACTAAACTTGATGGTACGGCTAAGGGTGGTGTGCTGTTTAATATTGCCAGTCGTACCCATGTACCGATTCGTTTTATTGGTGTGGGTGAAAAAATCGACGATTTACGTCCATTCTCGGCAAAATCGTTTGTTGCAGCATTATTTGAAACAGAAAAGTAAAATGCTTGATGTTTCACATAAACTCCGCCAAGTGCGGAGTTTGTTGTTTTTAAGCTAATTGTTTGATTTAAAAAACAACATATAAAAATAACTTATTCAAAGAAGTGCTCTGGAAACGATTAGAATCAAAGGATATTAAAAGCTTGGGCATTCGTATTGGGGAGTACTGCTGTGGCATTGTTAGAAAAAATTGGTCATGTCCTGACGGCAGATATCACTAAAGATTTTAAGCTTAAAAAACGGGCTGCTGAAGAAATACACGAACTTACTTTTGTTGATCATTTGAAAAAACGTCGTAGCATCTATGTGCTCGGGAAAAAGGTTCATTATAGTCAAGCCTACTTGGCAGAACTTATTCAGGAAGCGGTACGAAGTTGTCCATCTGCCTTAAATTCTCAAAGTTCACGAATCGTGGTGCTATTTGGGGAGTCTCATGAAAAATTTTGGGACATTGTCAAACAAGTACAACGAAAATTAGTTGCGGTGCATGTTTTTGCCGGTACAGAGATGAAGATAGACCAATGTGCCGCAGGTTTTGGTACGGTTCTTTTTTATGAGGATCAGCAAACCATTCAGCGATTACAAAAGAAAATCCCTTTCAATGCGGGTGATTTTCCGGTCTGGTCAGAACAGACTTCAGGCATGGCGCAATATGCAGTATGGACGGCCTTAGCTGATTCAGGTATCGGCGCTTGCCTGCAACACTATAATCCGAGTATAGATTCAACAGTTGCTGACTATTTTAATATAGACGCATCGTGGTTGCTTCGAGCGCAACTGGTTTTTGGTTCAATTGAGCAAGACGCTGAGCTTAAACATGATCCGCAAGATGGCGATCGATTTAGAATATTGGTCTAATCGATGCTATGAACAAATAAAGCACTTTTTACAGGTGCTTTATTTGTTTTTAAATAAGCATAAAATTCAAAAAATACTTTATCAAATTGTTCTATAAATAAAACACAATGTCACTTTTTTAGTCATGCACTCATCATAGAATTAACCTAAGATTAATCTATCCTAATAATGTTTAACAAAAATCAGAAGAGGGTTATGTAATGTCATTTTTAGATCAGATGAAACAACGCCGTACGATTTACGCAATTGGTAAAAATGTTCCATTAACACAAGATAAAATTGAAGAAATCATTAAAGAGGCGGTTCGTAATAGCCCATCCGCTTTTAATTCACAAACGTCGCGAGTGGTTACGCTATATGGTGATTCGCATACCAAATTCTGGAATATCGTACGTGAAACACTACGTAAAATGGTGCCAGAAGATGCCTTTGAAAAGACCGATGCAAAAATTAATAGTTTTGCAGCTGGTTATGGCACCGTTTTATTTTTCGAAGATCAAGATGCTGTAAAGTCGTTGCAAGAACAATTTGCTTTATATGCGGATCATTTCCCAGCATGGTCAGAACATTCAAGCGCTATTGCACAGTTTGCCGTATGGACGGCATTGGCAGAGCAACATGTCGGGGCTTCATTGCAGCATTATCATCCTGTAATTGATGAGGAAGTTGCAGAGACTTTTGATATTCCTAAAAACTGGAGATTACGTGCTCAATTGGTGTTTGGCTCAATCGAAGCACCTGCGGGAGAAAAAACATTTATGGATGATAAAGAGCGCTTTAAGAAATTTGACTAAATTTTTCTTAATTTAAAATTATAGAGAGCGTTATTTCACGCTCTTTTTTATGGCTAAAAAAGACTTCAATATTTATATCTACGAAGTTGCAAAGCTTATCTCAACAAAGTCTTGAAAATGCTCGTGTATTGAAAATGGCTTTGTCATAAAATCGTCATTTATACATTGCATAGTGCAATTCAATTTTAACAATGAAAGAAGAGAAAGCAGAATGGCTTTAAGATTAACTTTTGCTGCAGCTGCATTAATGATAAGTAGTGCTACATTTTCGGCGGTCACGATTACAGCACCTGAAGAAATCAAAATTGTTGCGGTAAATGATCAGGAAGTTAATACTGGATTATTCCGTTCTGCGAATAATCAATATAAAGTCGATGCAGGTGAAAGTAATATTAGTGTGCGTTACACCCAATATTTTGAGCACCTGAATGGTGAGCACGACATTGTGAAGTCTGGTGTGGTAACGATAAAGACTCCATCATTAAAAGATGGTGAAAATTACCGATTAGATTTAATTAATGCACCAGCAAGCTTTGAAGCTGCAAAAAAATATGCTGAACAACCTGTCGTTGCTTTGGTTGATAAAAATAAACAAATCCTGGTTCAGCAAACTGGTGCAAACACAGAGCAAAAACCTTGGCTGGGACAAGGCATTTTTGCAAAAGCCACAGATTTAACGCAAAAGAAATCAACACCAGTGAATCAGCCAGCACCAGTTTATACACAAGCAGCAGTTATTTCAGGTGCTGCTTTACCAGCGAGCTTAAATTCTAGCGTATCAACTCATTCTGCAAATACCGCAGATCAGCAACTGATTCAGCTGTGGAAAAATTCGAATAAAGCCGAACGTCAAAAATTTATGGCTTGGTTGGCTGAACAAGCAAACTAATTCATGGGTTCATTCATTTAAAGAAAAAACTAGTCAAAGCTGGTTTTTTCTTTTTCGAGAGAAGTAAGAGGTTGAAATTTGTATTTAGGGATAAGAAGTGGTAGAAAAAGACTTAAAAAGTGAGAAAAACAGCATTTTGGTTTAAAAAATAAACAGTTGATTCTGTTTTTGAGTTATTTTGATAAATAGGGGTTGCGCCCCTACAGAAACTGTATAGAATATGCGGCATACCAACGAGATATGTTGAAACGAACGAAACGCGAAGCGTTGAGTTGTTGAGATTACCTTGTTGCTTCTTGTCTCTGACGAAGAGCAAGATAGATCATTAAGAGATTATGAAGAACAACTTGTGTGGATTTTTACCGGTTGATCGATCGAAATTATTTTCATTGATTGATGGTAGAAATTACTCGAAGTTTATTTGAGAAATTAAAGTCAGAAAATTGATGAGCCAAGATTTGTAGCCATAAGCTACTAATGATTTTTAACTGAAG